>JAUIHB010000173.1 GCA_030432465.1 Gammaproteobacteria bacterium | reverse complement strand
CCTGAACGATACTCACTCTTAAAAATTTGTGTGTTTATCTTTGGTGTTGATGTTCTAAATAATTTAGACATTACTCAGTGGCTGCTCTATCTAACAGGAATAACCATCTTGCTTGCTTCGCTGATTGCAATGCAGCAAGACAATCTAAAGAAACGACTGGCATACTCAACAGTCAGCCAATTGAGTTATATTATTTTAGGTGCGCTACTGGCTACATCGTTAAGCGTAACAGGTAGTGCCATGCACATTGCAATCCACGCATTTGGTAAAATTACCCTGTTTTTTTGCGCCGGAGCCATTTTAGTTGCCAGTCACAAATCTCAAATCAGTGACATGCGAGGTTTGGGGCGACAAATGCCAATCACAATGGTTGCATTTTTTATAGCAAGCCTTAGCATCATTGGTTTACCTCCCACAGGAGGTACCTGGAGTAAATGGTTTTTACTGATGGCAACAGTAGAATCACAACAGTTCATATTAATGACTATTTTAATGCTCAGTTCGCTACTCAACATAGCTTACCTGTTACCCATTCCAGTGCGTGCTTTCGTATCAGGACACCAGCAGAGCAACCAACAGTTATCAGGTTTCAAAGAAGCCCCTCTTCCCTCAGTCATAGCCATTGTTATTACAACTCTAATATGTCTGTTGTTGTTTATTTATCCTCAGCCTCTTTATGAGCTGGCACAAAAAATTCTATAGTGAATAAATGATGAGTACTTCTAATAAACACTTTTTTGACAATCCTAAAAATGTACAGCTATTGATCAGAGGTTTGTATGTTTGCTGCGGTATTTTAATATTATTGGAGTTTTTTATATCGAGATACAGCAAGCACCCTATCGAGTGGATCTGGGGATTTTACCCACTGTATGGCTTTGTTGGTTGTGTAATTCTTGTACTTGTCGCGAAATGGTTACGAAAGTTATTGATGCGTGATGAAAATTACTACGGAGATAAAGAAGAACCAGAGACACCCCATATATCAAAGGGAGAACATTAATGATGTCAATCACCTTTCCCTTTTTGTATCTTTTTGCTGCCGCAGCGCTAGTCCCCTTTTTTAAAGGAAAGTGGCGGGCAGTCATAACGCTTTCAATGATAGCACTAAGTACACTGAATATTTATTTTTTACCCGAAACATTGGAGTGGCAATGGACATTCCTGCAATACGAATTAAGCCCCTTTAAAGTCGATAGGTTAAGTTTACTCTTTGGCTACTTATTCCATATTGCCGCTTTTATCGGTGTTATTTTTTCTCTCCATGTAAAATCAGCAGTCCAGCAATCTGCTTCATTAGTCTATGCCGGAAGCGCGCTCGGAGCAGTGTTTGCGGGCGACCTTCTGACTTTATTTATTTTCTGGGAGTTTCTGGCCATAAGCTCAGTATTTCTAATATGGGCAAGAGGTACTTCTCGATCTTTTAAAGCAGGAATTCGATATCTTCTCGTTCAGATATTGTCAGGTATATTACTTCTGATCGGTATTTTATTTTATTGGCACCAGCACAATAGCTTATCGTTTGAATACATAGGACTTGAAGGCATTCATGGTTGGCTCATTTTTATTGCATTTGGAATTAAATGTGCCTTTCCTTTTTTTCACAACTGGCTCACAGACGCTTACCCAGAAGCAACCCCAACAGGAACCGTTTTCTTAAGTGCATTTACCACCAAAGTCGCAGTTTACTCTCTGGCAAGGGCTTTTCCTGGCACAGAGTTGCTAGTTTACATTGGTGGCGTTATGGCTTGCTTCCCAATATTTTATGCTGTAATTGAAAATGACTTGCGCCGTGTTTTAGCTTATAGCTTAGTAAACCAGATTGGGTTTATGATGGTTGGTATTGGGATTGGAACGGCTCTAGCATTAAATGGTGCTGTCGCTCATGCATTCACTGACGTTATATTTAAAGGCTTACTGTTTATGTCAATGGGCGCTGTATTACACATGACAGGACGCATTAATGGCTCAGAGCTCGGAGGGCTATACAAAAGCATGCCCAAAACAACGATACTCTGTATTGTCGGAGCAGCTTCAATCTCAGCCTTCCCTTTATTTAGTGGCTTTATCAGTAAATCAATGATCATGACAGCAGCATTGTACGAAAACTATAACGGTATCTGGTTAATTCTTTTATTTGCTTCTGCTGGTGTTTTTCATCACGCAGGAATCAAAATTCCTTATTTTGCTTTCTTTGCACATGACTCTGGTATTCGTACAACTGAACCGCCCAAAAATATGTTATTGGCGATGTCAATTGCCGCTGTACTCTGTGTTTTGTTAGGAGTCTTCCCAACCTTACTGTATCAACACCTCCCATTTAATGCGGAATATACTCCTTATGATGTGACACATGTATTAACTCAGTTACAGCTATTATTTTTCTCAGCATTAGCTTTTGTTTGGTTAAACCTGAAAAACTTGTATCCACCAGAATTACCTTCAGTCAATATTGAATTTGATTGGTTTTCTCGAAAAGCATTACCAAAGGTAGCTAAAAAAGTAGTTCAGCTGATGCTTACACTTAAATATCAATTATCAGTGGCTTATAAAAAATTCTCTGGAGCGCTTATTAAGTTGAACGCAGCCAATCCATCTACCTATAAAATAACTTCTGGCAATACCATATCCACCAGCATGATGGTTTTTTGGATTTCAGTGATACTGGCGATGTTTCTTATACTGAGTTTTATATAAATGTGAGCTCATTGGTATTAATCTAACAGAGTTAAGGATAGAAACTCTTCAAAGCGCCTGAACTTCTCAGCCGATTTGAAGAGAATATATTGAGTGCTGAAGAGTTTATTGTCTAAACTTTTATTGAGTGATCGACAGCCATTTTGCAAGTAAACTTTAATCCAGACTACTCGTAAATAGCTAGCAGTTCCTTAGCATTCCCTCTATTGCTTCCATCACAGCTAATAAAACGCCTCACGGGAAATGACTCAATTACTGCATCTTCATAGATTTTTCGAGTAATTGCATTATCATGATTTGATATCACAACCTTCACACCTCTATCTGCAAGATGTTTAGCACGATAGGCTAGCTCAATCTGTTGATCATAAGAAAAGCCCTGTGCCGCATAACTGGTAAAACTTGCGGTTGGTGATAAAGGTACATAAGGCGGATCGCAATAAACAACATCGCCTCGCCGAGATCGGTTCATCAAGGACACAAAATCTCCACAAACAAACTGTGCATTTTTTGCTCGTTGAATAAAATATAGCATTTCTTTTTCAGGAAAGTAAGGTTTGGTATGCCTGCCAAATGGCACATTAAACCCGCCCGATTTATTGTAACGGCACAAACCGTTAAAACCGTGACGATTCAAATAAACAAACAAAGCGGCACGACGTCGCCCTTCGGCACGAAGATTAAACTCTTGCCTCAATGCCAGATATTCTGTTTGATCATTCAATTCAGGCTTAAAAAACGTCTTTAAATATTTTATAAATTGTTGTTTTTCTTTTTTTAAACATTGATATAAATTAATCAGATCGGGGTTAATATCACCAAGCAAATAGCGCTCAAACTGGTGATTCAAAAAAACAGCGCCTGAACCGACAAAAGGTTCAATTAACTTGCGTCCTGTCAGATGGGGTGACAGTTTATCAATTAATTTGTATTTACCTCCGGCCCATTTTAAAAATGGCCGAGTCCGAGTAGGCTGCATTGAAAGTTTAAATAATCAGTTTTTCATTGCGGACAAGTTTACGGAAACAATCAACAATAAGGAAACTGTTTATGCTAATTAGCCAATTTTAGACATCAAAGTACAAGAAATTTTTCAGCAATAAAAGTTTCTGACCTTTTTCTAAACAGAATCTAGACAGAGTGAGACAGGAAGTAATTTCTCTCTTCAGAGGTTAAAGCACCAGAATTTAAAAATTTCTGATTAAGTGCTAATGAAGCTCGTCGAGCAGAAACTGGGTTAGTAAAATGATATTCGTGACTTGCCTCTGAGGATTTGTCACTGCTTAATGATGTTTTCGACTCTGAAGACGCATATTTTTCCGAAGCTTCCAGTTTTTCGATCTGCTCAATATTTAATTCAACACGTGCCTGATTTGCCACCTGGCTTGCAATTGCAGCAACTTTTAAATCTTGAGAAGACGGACTTGCAGGCGCCAACGCCGCTCTTTTCACCTGATCCATTTTATCGATAGTGGCCTGTGGATCATTTGACACTTTACTGGTATCGATAGAAACTTCACCACTCACGGCATAACGCTTCCCATCAGGCCCCGTTTTAAATGATAATTGTGGCGCTCCAGCTAGCTGCCCGCCAGCATTCGCGTGTGCAGCTTCGTGAGCTCTCACTTCACGATCAGTCCGTTGAAGTCGCTCTACTTCTTGACGCTGCTGGGTTTGCTGCTGATCTTGAGAGCCCTGTTGGCCTGATTCTTCTCCCCCTTTTTGTTTATCATCTGAGCCACTTTGTGCTTTATCTTTTTCGGAAGCTGTTGCATTTTTAGGCTGCTCCTGATTATCCGTACTATTGCGAGTATTTGGATTATCTGAGGTAGCAGGTGGTTCTGGTATAGGGGTTTTTAGCGCAGTCTCAGCCGCAACCGCTTCTGTAGGTACATTAGCAGTGGATACAGGAATAACAACTGGCGATGCCGTAATTAACATGATTCAAGCAACATAATAGTCTAGCGCTCAGTAATCAAGCTGTTAGCCTCCTCTACGCGGTAACATCAAGCAAACTTCCAACAACATCTGAAGCGGTTTGTATTACTTTAGCATTAGCTTTCGCACCTATTTCAGCTTGCTTTAACTCAACAATTGAAGTGGTCAAATCTTTTGAGTTGACACTATCCACTTTTGAGTCAGTTACCTGTTGACCAGCAATATCCTGAGCAGCTTGATTCGCTCGTTCTGTGGCTTGCTGAAAGCCTTGTATGCCAGTATTTAATACACTGTTTATTTCCACAATAGTCCTCTGATGCTATTTTCAGTTGATTTTAGCTTCCAATTTATTACTCAGCCATTATGAACAATAAATTGAATGAACAATAAATTGAGGGCTTTGCCTCTATATCGGCAAAAACTGAAATAGTTGAAGTTTTTTGTGCAAATTATTTGAAATGAACTAATAACTTTATATCTAATGAGAGAATCGAATTAAAAATCCATTTTAATTCAATCAGAACATATTTTCAGAAGCTTACCTAGGTCGCTATTAGCGTAGTAACTACTAACTTGCTAAATATTTAGCTATAACTAATTATTGCACTTACTGCATCAAAACAGTTAAAGCCATAAGTCCGTTGTAAACTTAACCGAAAAGTTTAGGTGTCAATATAACAAACCAAACAAGCCCTAACAACAGCAAACAAACAAAGACTAACGCGGATCCAATGTCTTTGGCTCGCCCAGATAAATAATGATGCTCATCACTAATCCGATCAACCGCCGCTTCGATAGCAGAATTAGTTAGTTCAGCCGCCACCACCAAAAATAATGGCAAAACCAGCCATAAGAAATCATATTTAGTTTCTGCAAGCCAAAAAGCTAGAGGAAGTCCTACCAATGCCAGCATAACTTCTTGACGAAATGCGGCCTCATTAGTCCATGCTGCTTTTAAGCCCTGAAAAGAATATCCTGTTGCATCAATAATTCTAGATAGTCCGGTTTTACCTGGTTTAGCCATACTACTCGTTATCCACTATTGGGTTATCCGTCATGTTGCTTATCCTTTGCCTGTTTCACCAAACTTCTTACATCACCAAGAAGTTTTTTTGCGTCAAAGATAATACCATCTTTAATTGTGTATTTTACCCCACCAACTGTGACAGGTTTGTTATTTTGATCCAATTTCACATGACCAGTACCATAGAGTACTTTAAAGTTATGTAAGGGATTTTCCTCAACAATCACTAGATCAGCTAATTTTCCTACAGCAATAGAACCAATTTCATGCTCCATACCTAAAGCTTGAGCTCCATTTAAACTTGCTGATTTAATCACTTCCAGCGGATGAAATCCTGCCTCTTGTAATAACTCCAGTTCACGAATATAACCAAAGCCGTACGTTTTGTAGATATAACCAGAATCACTCCCTGTGGTTACTCGACCACCATGATTTTTATAATCATTAATAAATGTCATCCAGCGCCGATAGTTACGCTTCCAATTAATTTCATCCTGAGTGGTCCAATCAAACCAATAAGAACCATGGGCATAACGACTGGCTTGAAAAAACTGCCATAACCTGGGTAATGTATACTCTTCATGCCAATCAGCATTGCGTTCACGCATTAAATCTCGGCTTGCCTCATAGATAGTCATGGTTGGGTTAATCGTAAAGTTAAGAGCGATGAGTTCATCACGAACTTCCTGCCATTTTCTGCTATCTGGCTCAGCGGTTTGCATCCACAGTTTACCCGCTTCAGAAAAGCGATGTTGTTCATTATTGTAGTTATAATCTAACGGATAATTTTGAATGACTTTGTCTTCAAACATCGCCTCCGGCAGACCATACCAGTGCTCCATAGTAGTAAGACCCATGCGCGCACTATCGAGCGCATTTAAATGTGTAACATCCAATTGCGCATGATGCATCATGGTTTTTAAACCGCGCTTATCTGCCTCTTTAATAGCAGCCTCGAAAATATCTGGGTGAGTACCAAAAAACTTAATCCCTTTCGCTCCCTGTTTAGCGATTTTTTTTACCCAATTTTTAGCTTCATCTGGCGTAGTAATTGGCTCTTTCTGACCTAATCCAAATCCAAAATAAGGAATAATTCGTGGTGCAGCAATTGTATTTTTAGCACTTCTTTTCGCTTGGTTTAAAACAAAATCTCCTCCATTAAAACTACCGGGTTCTCTGACCGTAGTAATTCCATGAGCAAGCCACAGCTTATAGGTATATTCTGCTGTCGTAATTTGATGACTACCCCCTATATGTCCATGCATATCGATAAAACCTGGTAAAACATAATGACCAGTCAAATCAATTTCTTTGTCGCCTTTTTCAGCTTTAGGCCGGTTAGCAATAATAGGAACACCTGGGTTACCCACATTTTGAATCTGGACAATTCGATTGTTTTCAATCACGATATCCATTGGACCTCTGGCTGGTGCACCTTCCCCATTGATCATGGTGACACTGCGTAAAATCAATCTTTCAAATGGACCTTCACCACGAAGTCTGTCTGGTGCAGACTCAGGTGTTGCCAATAGGCTTGCTGAACTAAAAAAACTTAAAATAACACCTAACCACAAAGCTTGAATTTTATTTTTCATTATTTTCTACCTGCTTTTTTAATCGTTCTAACTGGGTCTGTAATACAGCATTCACGGGCTTTGCCCAATTAGCAAGTGATTTTCCAGCACCACTTACTTGATAATTGACCGTTAACACTGCCTTTTTTTCAGATTGCGTTTTGATAACAAAATCTAAAACACCATTAACTGGGCTTGCTTGTAATGGACCTAGCCCTCCAACCAACCTAAGCATCTTGTTTGGTTGATAAAAAACAACTTGAAGATGACTAACCCAACCACCATTATCTAACTTTTCACAAAAACAACGTTGTTTTTTAACATCTAAATAAAGATTGTCACTATTGCTCGAATAAGTATGATCTACATGCCACCATGATGCGATATCTAAAATATGTTCGTTCACTTGATTGGCACTAGCATTCATTGGAATATCAAATGTTAATTCGAAATAATTATCTGTAGACTGCTTCACCTCAGCAATTGAGCTTTTCATCAGAAAAGTGCTCATCAAAATAATAACAATTAATAAATGAGGTTTACTCATTATTTATTTCTCCGTATTTTTAACCAGATTAATACCACTTTTATCAATTGTAATTTTGCGCTGCTTATATAGTGAACCTAATTCGGCTTTAAACACTTTTTTGCTTACACCAAAAGTTTTATAAATGACATCAGGTGTACTTTTATCATTAACAGAAGAAGTACCACCACTTTTTTCTAAATGTTTAATAATTTTTTCTGCAAGTGAATCATTACTTACAAATCCCGGCTGCTTCAAGGTGATATCAATACGCTTATCCGCACGTAAGTTTTTGACAAATCCTTTCAACCTTTGTCCATAGCGCATTTCACGAAAAACATCCTGATGATGTAATAACCCCCAATATTTTTCGTTTACAATCATTTTATAGCCTAGCTCAGTTGTATCTCCAATAATTAAATTTACTGCCTGACCAGTACGTAATCCTTGGGTTTCTGGCTTAACAAATTTATTCAGTTTACTTGAACCGCAAATGCGTCCGGTATTATCCTCATAAACTTTTACAATATGCATTTCACCCACAACCATTTTTTTGCTTTGTTCACCAAAAGGAACAAAGAGATCTTTGGGTAATCCCCAATCCAAGAAAGCGCCAACTTGGTTAACCGAGATCACCCTTAAACAGGCAATACCGCCGAGCTCAACTCTAGGCTTTTTAGTCGTT
>JAUIHB010000172.1 GCA_030432465.1 Gammaproteobacteria bacterium | reverse complement strand
AAACTTGGTTCACGCCAACTTCGTTATTTTCAATAAGTCAGTTGTCTGTAATATTCATCATTATTTACTAAAGTTGTAATAATTTTAAAGTCGTAATGAATTCTATTTAGACGTCCAGACGTAAAGATGGAATAAACTTATCACCGATAGCTATGAATAGCAATAGCTAATAATCGTCTGTTTATCCGTAAAACTTGTTTCAGCTCAACAAAGCCAGACGATACAGCAATTTATAGGCTTTTTAACATAAATAACCATTAGTTATATGAATAATAGGTATTCTTTGAAAAAATTGCCAATGCATGCTGGATAAGGAGGGATTATTTCCTATGGTTATGTACAAATGGCGTTTGTTCATTTCTTCAAATCTATGAAAAGTGGTTTTATGGCAGCCTGATTTAATTTTACGAGAAATTCCATGGATTATTTGCCTATTACTGTTCAGCTCCAAAATAGACAATGCCTAATTGTAGGTGGTGGTTCTGTGGCCGCTCGTAAACTTCGTCACTTATTAAAAGCAGGCAGTGCTGTTACGATTGTAAGTGCCAAATTTAGCGATGAAGTATTGGCTTTAGCGGCGGAGCATAATTTAGATATTATACACAGTTGGTTTAAACCTGAGCATGTTGATGGGCATTATCTAGTGGTGGCCGCAACGAATGACAGAGCAGCTAATGCTTTGATTAGTGACTCAGCCAAAGAAAAAAATATTTGGGTTAATGTGGTTGATGATTTAGAGCTCAGTACATTTATAATGCCTGCCGTTATTGATCGTTCTCCATTACTTATTGCGGTTTCCAGCTCTGGAGTATCACCTGTGCTGGCGCGCAAAATACGCGAAAAAATTGAATGGTTACTGCCCAACTCTTTAGGTAGGTTACTGGAGCGTTTGAAGACTTTACGACCATTAGTAAAAAAAAATTTTGAAGCGTTTAAACATAAACGGGAGTTTTCAGAATGGTATATTGAAACTGCCATTGCTGATGAACGACAATTGGAAAAAGAACCTGAGGATGTGATACAGGACTTTCAAACAATAAAATCAAGAACCGGCAAGGTTTATGTTGTTGGAGCTGGCCCTGGGGCGGCCGATTTGTTAACGGTTAAAGCTTTGAAAGTGTTACAAAAAGCTGATGTTGTTCTTTATGATGCGTTGGTAAGTCAGGAAATCATTGATTGTGTGAGGAAAGATGCGAGTCTTATTCATGTTGGAAAGCGTGCTAATAGACATTTTGTTACTCAAGATAGAACCAATCAGCTATTGGTTGAGCAGGCACAATTAGGTTTGTCGGTTGTTCGCTTGAAAGGAGGGGATCCTTTTATATTTGGTCGTGGTGGTGAAGAGTTACAAGTATTAGCTGAAAACAATATTGAGTTCGAAGTTATACCCGGGATTACCGCTGCTTCGGGTTGCGCCAGTTATGCAGGGATCCCTCTGACACACCGTGATTACTCACAATCTTTACGTTTTGTAACTGCACATGAAAAAGATGAGCAAAGCCGCGTGGATTGGAAAAGTTTAGCTAATGAGAATCAAACTTTAGTCTTTTATATGGGATTGATGAGAAATCAGAAAATTACTAATTCTTTGATTGAGCATGGATTATCACCAAAAACACCTGTGGCAATTGTGGAAAATGGTACCACTGAAAAGCAACGAGTCATGTTAGGCGACTTGGATAAATTAGCTGAAATAGTTGAAATTCATGCCGTTAAGTCTCCAGCCTTGATTATTGTTGGTAAAGTGACTAGTTTAGCCAGAGAGCTTGATTGGTTCCCACATGGAGAGTTAATTGACAGTAATGTTGAAGGTTTTTATGCTGATGCTGTTGACTATAAAGCGGCAAAACACATGTCGGTGGCAGCAAGTTAGATTGATGGCTTAGCACTTTGTTAGAGTTAGGCACATGTTTATCGTTTAAATTTTAAATTTTGATTAGGAACAAATAATATGAAATATGATTCAATTCTTCAGACGATTGGTAATACTCCCATTATCAAAATAAACCGACTCGCGCCTGCTAATGTAAATATGTATGTTAAAGCGGAGTTTTTTAATCCGTTATCATCAGTTAAAGATCGACTGGCATTTGCCATTATTAACGATGCTGAGCAAAAAGGCCGTTTAAAACCTGGTCAAACTGTTGTTGAGGCAACTTCGGGTAATACGGGGATCGCTCTAGCTATGGTTTGTGCGGCTAAAGGTTATCCATTTGTAGCTGTAATGACAGAGACTTTTTCTGTTGAGCGTCGTAAAGTGATGCGTGCACTTGGTGCAAAAGTTGTTTTAACACCAGCCGCTGAAAGAGGAACTGGTATGGTGAGAGTGGCAAAAGAGCTTGCTGATAAAAATGGTTGGTTTTTAGCCCAGCAGTTTGAAAATCCTGCAAATCCTGAATATCACAGAAATACAACTGCACCTGAAATCTTAAAAGATTTTGCGGGTGAAAGGTTAGAGTATTTTGTCAGTGGTTATGGGACTGGTGGTACCATTACTGGGGTTGGCGAAGTATTGAAAGCGGCGCGACCTGAAATTCAAATAATTGGGACGGAACCTGAGGGAGCTGCTCTATTAAGCGGTAAAGAATGGGCACCACATAAAATTCAAGGTTGGACACCTGATTTTGTTGCAGATGTATTGAATCGCGAAGTGATTGATCAAGTATTACCTGTTAATGATGATTTAGCGAAAGAAACTGCTCTTCAGCTGGCACAAAAAGAAGGAATTTTCTGTGGTATTTCGGCTGGTGCGACTTTTGCTACGGCGTTAAAGGTTGCAGAAACCGCACCAGATGGCTCAACAATATTAGCGATGCTACCTGATACTGGTGAGCGCTATTTGAGTACTTTCTTGTTTGATGGTATAGCTGAAGGTTCTGATGAAGAGATATTAGCTACATTAAACTGAAACTCGTGATGCTAATAAAAGCCCCAGATATTGGAAAATATCTGGGGCTTTTTTGTTTCTGCCAAATGTTTGGCTAGAACTTTTGATTATGTTGTCGGTTAAGTCGATAATATGATCAATCTTCTTTTTTAGCACTCAAAAATTGTTCAGAATAATCTTTATGGTTTTTTGAAAGCTCCTTATCTGTAGGCAATGGTTGACCGGTATATGCGTGCAAAAATGCTTCACACAATAACTCGCTATTCGTTGCGTGGCGCAGGTTAGACACCTGCCTGCGAGTTCTTTCGTCGGTCAATATTTTTAATACGGAAAAAGGAATCGATACGGTTATCTTCTTAACATTATCTTTTTTTTCACCGTGTTCTACATAGGGGTTTATGAACTCCCCATTCCATTCTTTAGCCATAATTACCTCAAAAGTTAATAACCTATGGCTATTCTACACAATTTTAGCCATCTAAACATCTTGACAGTGAAATTAATTCAAATATACTGCTGAGCGTATAGACGTCCAAACGGCTTTATGTTTTTTGTGGCGAATGAATAGTAAACAAAACATGAGAATAAATAGAAGGGTAACCTTTTGTTGTTATTGGAATCGAGGATAGAAACATGAGCCATGAAATAAGCCAAAAAAATCAGTCAGTTAAACATGCATTGGATACTATTGCTGTCAGAGCTGGAATTGAAACAGATACTCAACATGGCGCAATCACACCACCGCTTTATCTTTCCAGTAATTACAGCTTTGCTGGGTTCGATGAGCCAAGAGAGTTTGATTACACTCGATCTGGTAATCCCACAAGACAAATTCTAGGTGACGCTCTTGCTGAATTAGAGAGAGGTGCGGGCGGAGTCATTACCTCGAGTGGCATGTCTGCGATTTTTCTTGTTTTGCAGTTATTAAAAGCGGGCGAAAGAATTTTAGTTCCTCACGATTGTTATGGCGGTAGTTTCAGATTGTTTCGCTCTTTTCGTGAAAGAGGTTTAATTGAAGTTGATTTTGTTGATCAAACTGATGAAGTTGCTTTGAAATCTGCGCTGGATAAAAAACCGAAAATTGTTTGGATTGAAACACCAAGTAATCCTTTATTGCGCTTAGTTGATATTAAAAAAGTCAGTTTGCTTGCTAAGCAGCAAGACGCTATTGTTGTGGTTGATAATACTTTTCTATCGCCTGTACTACAGCAACCACTACTGTTAGGAGCTGATATTGTTGTTCACTCAACAACTAAATATATTAATGGTCATAGTGATGTTGTTGGCGGTGCTGTTGTAGCAAAAACTTCCGAGCTATACGAAGATTTAAAATGGTGGGCAAACTGTACAGGAATTACTGGCGCACCGTTTGATAGTTTTCTTATATTACGTGGTTTGCGGACTTTGGATGTACGTGTTGCACGACACAATAAAAATGCTCAGCGTATTGCAGAGTTTTTAGATTCACACGACCAAGTTGAAAAGGTTTACTACCCTGGCTTGGCTTCTCATGAAGGGCATGAAATTGCAGCTGAACAGCAGTCAGGTTTCGGGGCAATGATTTCTTTTAAAGTTGCGGGAGATCTTGAAGATACAAAACGCTTTTTAAAAGGTTTGTCGGTTTTTTCTTTAGCTGAATCTTTAGGTGGGGTTGAAAGCTTGATTTGTCATCCGTCTACCATGACTCATGCGGCTGTTGCTTTGGAAGATCAGGTAACAGCAGGAATTACACAAAACCTGTTACGTCTTTCAATTGGTATTGAAAACATTGAAGATTTAATTGCCGATATTGAAAGTGGTTTTTCTTGTTGCCGTTTAGGCGAGGTGAAAGAAGTTTCTAATGGCTAAGTTGATCAAAAATGCTTGGCCAACCGAAAAAACTATTTCTAGTGAAAAAATTGCAGTACATAAGTTTGGTGGTTCGAGTTTAGCAACAAGTGAGCGATTGCTTAATGTTGTTAATATTATTAAAAATAAAACTGATGTGAATGATTTTGTTGTTGTCTCGGCTAATGGGAGAATAACGGATTGGTTAGTTGAATTTTATCAGGGAAAGTTTGATTCGCTTAATAAAATTAATGCTTTTTATCAGGCGCTTGTTGCAGAGATTTTACTTGAGAATAAATATTGGTTCAGGTTGTTTGAAGAAGATATTAAAACTTTAGCTAATCACCAAGCTGAAACACAGCTAAGTGAAGATGAAGTACTCGGATATGGTGAGCTATGGTCGGCCAGACTGCTAACCGAGTTGCTCGTGCAATATGATGTGCCTGCACTAAATGTTGATGCAAGGGAAATTCTTAAAACTGATTCACTACAAAATCATACCCACTTTGATTATGATTACTTTATTAGTGGGTTGAAAAAAATAAGTTTTGGTAATTACTCAAAGCGTAAAATTGTTACTGGTTTTATTGCTTGCGACTCCCATTTGAAAATGATTACTTTAGGTCGAAATGGTAGTGATTTTAGTGCGACTTTGTTAGCTGCATTTTTAAAAGCTAACTCTGTTACGTTATGGACTGATGTTTGTGGAATTTATACTGCTGACCCAAGGCTTATAAGTAAGGCTTATCCCTTAGAAAAAATCAGTTTTAATGAGGCCAAAGCCTTAGCTTTAATAGGCACGAATGTACTCCATCATAAGACTATTGCGCCACTGATTGTCAATAATACGCCGCTTTGTGTTAAGTCTTCTATTTTTCCTGAAGAAAAGGGAACATTAGTTTTTACTGACACCGAGGTTGGTAAAATAAAATCTTTAGCAATCAAAGAAAATCTTAAGTTAGCAAATATAAAAAAACTTGATTTGAAAATAAAAGAAAATTTTTTGCAAGCATTGTATGACAGACATATTGACTTTGTTGAGTGTTCATTTTTACAAAAAAAATCGAATGCTCATGAAGCTTTTAGCCATTCCGATACCAAGCAGTACAGCAGTTTTAACTTGCTTGTATCTCAAGATAGTTTGGATAAGTTTTCTGACTTGTGCGGAAGCTTTTGTGTTTTGTATGATTTGTTAGAAAATAGACAAACACTTGTTTCGATTGTTTCTGAAAATATTTATCAGAATGAAAAGCTATTATCCTTGCTAGATGGTTTTTTAGGGAGTGAGTATTGTGGAAATTATCTAGTTAGTAAAACCAAAAATTTAGTCAACATAATTATTAGTGATGAAATTGATAATATCGCTTTAAATGCACTTTATGACTTGGCTTTTTCATCAAATTTAAATGTTTCAGAGGTTGCTCTATCTTCTGGGACTATTAATCAACAATTAGAATCGGTAGGTTAGTATGAGTTTTAATCATGCACAACAAGTTGATGCATTAAATCAAAGCCTCGTTGATTTGGCTGGCAAGGTCAATGTATCTTTTGAATTTTTTCCTCCGAATTCACCGGAAATGGAAACAACACTTTGGAATTCTGTTAAACGGTTAGAAGGTTTAGCACCAAAATTTGTTTCGGTTACTTATGGGGCTGCCAATTCAACTCGTGAACGTACCCATAGAATTATTTCTAAAATACAGCAACAAACAGATTTGCAACCTGTTCCTCATTTAACCTGTATTGGTGCAAGTAAAGAGGAACTCAGGCAAATTGCTTTGGATTATTGGAATTCGGGCATAAGACATATTGTTGCTTTACGGGGTGATTTACCAAAAGATGTGCCTGCTGACTCGGATAATCAAATGTATGCCGTTGACTTGGTTGAGTTATTAAAATCGGTGGCTGACTTTGAAATCAGTGTCGCTGCTTATCCGGAGGTTCATCCTGAAGCTCCTAATGCTCAGTTCGACTTGTTAAATTTAAAGCGTAAAGTTGAAGCGGGAGCTAATCGCGCGATTAGCCAGTTTTTCTTTGATACAGAAACCTACCTTCGGTATCGTGATAGATGTTTTGCATCGGGTATTGAAGTCGAAATTGTACCCGGTATCTTACCGGTAACGAATTTTTCGCAGTTGTTGAAGTTTTCAGCGATGACTAACGTGAGCGTACCTAGTTGGATGCATCGTTTGTATCAAGGATTAGATAATGATCCCGTTACTTGTAATCTGATTGCGGCTAACGTTGCAATAGAGCAAGTGAAAGTTTTGGCCAAAGAAGGTGTAAGAGATTTTCATTTTTACACCTTAAATCGTTCTGATCTAACTTATGCAATCTGTCATTCACTTGGGCTTCGTGAAGCGAGAACTGAGCTGGTCGCGTAAACTCTGGAATGATAAATTAAGCTTTTCTATGGTGATATTACATGATGATACTATAGAAGAGCTCACTATCTTTGCTCGGATAATTTTCAAGTGCATTGCTAACCTAAACCTCCTTTAATATAATAATGCCGCTTAGCGTGTTATTGTTGTATTTTTATTTACTTCGATTGACGGTTAACTCTCTGAATTTAATAAGGATTTTGTGTATGAGTGGTAAAGTTTTAGTAACTGGTGGCGCAGGTTACATTGGTAGTCACACAACCCTGCTTTTATTAGAAGCTGGTTTTGAGGTTATCGTGGTAGATAACCTTTCCAATTCGTCTCTTGAGTCGTTACGTCGTGTTGAAAAACTCAGCGGAAAGTCGGTCACTTTTTATAAGTTAGATATTCGTGAGACTGATAAGTTACTGAATGTTTTCTCGGAACATAAAATCCATTCTGTCGTACATTTTGCAGGATTGAAAGCTGTCGGTGAATCTAGCCAGATCCCTTTAGAGTATTATGAACAAAATATTTATGGGACTTTAAGCTTACTAAAAGCAATGCAAAAATATGATTGTCGGCGTATTGTTTTTAGCTCATCTGCGACTGTGTATGGTGATCCGGCAAGTGTGCCTATTACTGAAGACTTTCCTATATCGGCAACCAACCCTTATGGTCGAACCAAGCTCTATATTGAAGAAATTTTACGCGATTTAGCTATATCAGATTCTAAATGGAATATTATTTTATTGCGCTACTTTAATCCTATTGGCGCGCATAAAAGTGGCAAGATAGGCGAAGATCCTCAAGGAATTCCGAATAATTTATTACCTTTTGTGAGTCAGGTTGCCGTGGGAAAAAGAGAGAAACTATCTGTCTTTGGCGATGATTACCCAACCGTAGACGGTACGGGGGTAAGGGATTATATCCACGTTGTGGATTTGTCAGATGCTCATGTTAAAGCTGTACAAAAGATTGATAATTTAACTGGTGTGACAACTTTAAACTTGGGAACCGGAAATGGTTATTCTGTACTTCAAATTGTAGAAGCTTTCCAGAAAGGCTCTGGAAAACAAGTGCCTTATCAGGTTGTTGAGCGTCGACCGGGAGACATTGCTGAATGTTGGGCTGACGCATCCCTTGCTAAGAAGGTCCTTGGTTGGCAGGCATGCTTTGGAATTGAGGATATGGTTACAGATGCTTGGCGATGGCAGGAAAGGAACCCGAATGGTTATGATGATTAATCTAGCTGTGGAAAGAAAATTCTTCAAAGAAAATTTTGAACTAAAAACTTTTGGTCGCCTTGGTTTAAAAAATTCTTGCGCAAATCTATCTTTCTGATACCATACGCGCCTTGTCGAGAACTGATGCAAAATATGCGTCTGTTTGAGA
>JAUIHB010000171.1 GCA_030432465.1 Gammaproteobacteria bacterium | reverse complement strand
GCCGTCTGTAATTGTTTAGCTCGCTCGGCAACATGAATTTGCTGAGTCAGTTTTTGATTGGTTTTTTTTAGCTCTTCTGTGCGCTGAGCCACCTGAAGTTTCAAATAATCTTTATTTCTCTTTCGCTGAATAGCGGTTGCTACATGCTGACCAACAAAAATCATAAGCTCTTTGTCTTTTTCCTGATAAACTCTATCCGGCAAATAGCTTTGTAGCGTCATTACTCCGATAACTTCTTGCTCAATAATAAGTGGAATACCTAGCCAGGAAACAGTATCAGCACCATGTAAAGTTAAAGATTCTCTTTCAACTAACTCACCAATTTCTTGCTCTGTTGCAAGCAAAGGCGAAGACTGTTTCATTACATAAGCAGTTAAACTCTGGCTCAAAACTTCCATAGGAATAGCAGCAATACTGTCGATATTATAATCATCAACAGTATCCACAAAATACACCATACGTATAGCTTCATTATTTTGATCTTTTAATGCGATATAAAAATTTTCACAATAAACTAGCGAGCTGACAATGTGGTGAAGTTCTCGATAAAACAGATCTAGATTCAAGTCCATATTGGCTAAGTCAGCTATCTGATATAATGCAGCCTGTGTAAACTCACTATTTTTACGAGTTTCAATTTCACTCTGTAATTCCATTGTTCTTAGTAAAACTTTTTTCTCTAATGCTTCATGACTCTTTTTTTTATTAACTGCAATCGCAACATGATGAGCAACAAACTCTAACAGTTCTTTATGCCATTTTTCATAAATAACATCTTTTCGATAACTTTGAATAACAAGTATACCTATTGACTCTCCTTCATCTTTCAACGTAACACCAAGCCAGGATTCAAACTGAGAACCTATTAGCTCAATGTTTTCATTTTCAGAAAGTTGTAAAAAATCACTTTTATCTAAGAGTAATGAGCCGCAAAAATTAAACAAGTAGGTTGACAATGATTTTTCTTTTAAATTGATAGAGTAATCTTTCAGTGCTAATTCATCTTTTAAATCACAAAAATAGTGAAACTTTAATCTATCTGTTTTTTTATCTAATAGAGCAATATAAAAATTTTCAGCATAAAATAAATAGCAAAGAATTTGATGTATTTGTTTATAAAACTGAGACATTTGCTCTGCTCCCAATGCTAAATTAGCAATTTGATACAGGGCATTCTGTAACTTCTCAGCTTTTGATTTTTCTTCAATTTCAAATATTAATGCTTGATTAACTTCCTTTAAATCTGCTGTACGTTTTTCAACTAATTTTTCTAACGTTCTTTGTGCTGTTTTCCTTTGAATGGCATTTGCAACAGATTTAGCAACATATTCCATCAGTTGCAGGTCGCTCTCTGAGAATCGCCGAAATTCACTATATGACTGCAAAGTCATTACACCTAAAATTTCGCCATCTAAGACTAGCGGAGTACCCAACCAAGAAACAGGTCTCGGCCCACGTTTATTTAGATTTTCTTTTTTACAAAGTTTTTTAATTCCCTCCGCATCAGTCAAAAATGACATACCACTATTAAGCAAATATCCTGTCACACTTTTTTTAATTTCTTGTTGAGGTATTTTATTCAGCTGTTCAATAGTATTTTCATCTAGAGAGTCTTCATAATAAGAGAACTCAATCATTCCTGTTTCTCTATTTTTAATTACTATGTAGAAGTTTTCAGCATAAATAATTGTTTCAATCAGCTTATGTATTTCGTTAAAAAATTTCTTAAGTGTTATTTTTGAATTTGCAAGATCTGCAATTTTAAGTAAAACTTTTTCTGTTTTTTGATGCCTTAACTGATATTGTGTTTGTAACGAAATTTCTCTTGTTCTTTCTTGAATAGCTTGTTCCAGACGAATTCTATGCAGTTTCCTTTCAACGGCCAAAGCAATTGTGTTAGAAATATATTCAAAAAGTTCTTTTTGCCAACTTTGAAAAATATGTTTTTCATCATAACTTTGTACAACAATAATCCCCAGACACTCAGCTTCACTTTTCAAAACTGCTCCCAACCAAGACTCAGATATAGTACCTAACACTTCTACTTTTTTTTCACTTTCTAACTCAATAATTTTTTCTTTACTTAATAATAATGCATCTTTTTGACTAAATAACCTCGCAGACAAACTTTTACCATCAACCAGTATTTCAGCCTGATTTTTTGTTTGGGTGTACTCGGCATCAATAGAGTCTACGAAATATACAATCTCTAGTATCTTTTTGTCCGATGACTGTAATGCAACATAGAAATTTTCAGCATAAAGCAATCGCGAAATAATACTATGAATAGATTGATAAAAAGAGATGATATCTTCAGCGCCAGAAGCAAGCTTTGAAATTTGGTATAGCGCTTGCTGAACTTTAATAGCATGTAGGTTTTTTTGCTCACTTTCTCCGAGCTGCAATTGAAGAGACTCAATTTGTTGCTGTTTGAGTGCTAATTCAGAGCGCAAATTTTGCATTTGCACTTCAGTCGGAGTTTCATTGTTTCCCGAATTAGTTTTTAAATTGTCTTCATTCTCTTCAACAGATCGCGGCATAATTCTACACAGCATTTGCATCGCTTTGTTAGGGATCTGTTAAGTATGGTATAAGAATGTCCAAATATCCACTTAATGATCAAACTAGATACCTAAAAAATCTCAATAAATACAATAAGATAGATAGAGCAATGACAGAGCAATATAAAATATTTAGTAGATTATTTTCTTTTGTAACTAAATCTATCAACTTAATTGCAGATAGCTATGTGCGAGGAATTGCGCTTCTTCGTTATCTCACATACAATTATTTGCATAAATTTTTTCAGTAGCGAATATTTACAACATGCAACAACCTAAAAGCTCCTCCCCAAATAAACGGACAGGAAATACTAAATCAACCGGCGTTGTTCGTATCATCGGCGGAGAAATGCGCGGTAGAAAGCTTCACTTTTCTATCGTGAACGGGTTGAGACCAACTCTTGATAGGGTTAGAGAAACTTTATTCAACTGGTTATCACATGATATTTATGATGCCACTTGTTTGGATTTATTTGCTGGTAGTGGTGCATTAGGCTTTGAGGCTATATCGCGTGGAGCAAAAGATGTTACCTTTGTTGAAAAAAGCGACAAAGTAGTGAGAGACTTAAAAAAAAATAAAACTTTATTAAAACAAGATAATATTCAAATTTATTCAATGAGTTTTAGCCAGTTTTTAAAGATTAACAACAAAGCATACGACGTGGTTTTTTTAGATCCTCCTTTTCGGGAAGGACTGCTAACAGAGTTACTTGACGATTTAATTCCTCACTTAGCTCCTGCTGCACAGGTATATATTGAACAAGAAACAAGTGCCAATCCATTTGTACCAGATGAAAAATGGATCAATATAAAACATAAAAAAACCAGTAGTCTTATCTATTCTTTATATCAACTTTCAGAATTCTAACCATCTCAATAAAGTATAAAAAACATTTCATTTATAACCTTTAGGTTACTGAGATTTTCTTTGTGTTAGCCATTTATCTAAGTTGTTAGCAAAGTTTTTTCTATCAGTTTGGCTCAATGGCGGTGGCCCTCCCGTTTGCACACCACTTGCTCTCATTGTATCCATAAAATCTCTAATATTAAGACGTCCCCGAATATTTTCTTTAGTATGCATTTCCCCTCTTGGACTTAATGCCAACGCTCCTTTTTCAATAACTTCCGCAGCCAAAGGAATATCACTGGTAATAACTAAATCATTAGCTGAACAGCGTTTCACAATTTCATTATCCGCCACATCAAATCCAGAAGAAACCTGAAAAGCTTTTATATTTTTAGCTGCTGGTGTCGAAATAGGTTGATTAGCGATTAAAGTTAGTTCAACTCCTGTACGTTCCGCTGCACGAAATAAAATGTCTTTAATAACCACAGGACACGCATCTGCATCTACCCAAATATTCATTATCTCTTTCCTACTTCATATCCATTCATATCGATTAACATTAAATCCAGCTTTTTGATAACTCTCTATAAATCGAAAATTGTTTTTTAACAGATTATTAAGCGCTGGGGGCCTATGAGTATCAATTGTTCATACCTTTTTATCTAAAAAAGGTAAAGTCAATTTAATCATATCAATACACTGAATGCCATTTTCAATAATAGGTTGTGAATAATTAGCAAAAAAATCAGGTATCACCTCTGTTATTCTAAAACCACATTTTTGATAAAGCGCTAGCTGGTCTAAACTTGAGTTACCTGTACCAACAGTCAAACTTTTACAGTTCAACGCTTTTGAAAACTGAATGACCGTTTGAATTAGCTGTTTCGCAACGCCTTGCTTTTGCCAATTTATCTGAACAGCGATATTTTTTAATTCTGTATTTTTTTCTTGTATGAGTAAAACGGCAACGCCTATAACCTCTTGCTGTGGTTTATCGACTTTAGCAACAAAAATGCTCGACTTTTTCAGATAACGATTTACTGCCTGTTGATCTGGGTCTGCAGATAAAAGTAACTTACAAATATTTTTAGTTATTTCACCAACATAACGCTCAACAACAATGTTCAAAAAAGGTTCCTTTCATAACGGTTTCATATATTCTAAACTTAAGCTAGCTTAGCTCCATCAGGCACTTTTTCATCAGGAGAAACTAAAACAACAGCGCCATCTTCTCGGTGAAAACCTGTCACCAGACATTCTGACATAAAAGGCCCTATTTGCTTTCTAGGGAAATTGACTACCGCCATTACCTGTTTACCAATGAGTTCATCTTTATTATAAATTGTTGTGATTTGTGCGCTCGACTTTCTAACACCAATTTCTTCACCAAAATCAATTTTGAGTTTATAAGCCGGATTTCTAGCTTCAGGAAAATCTTCAACGTCAATAACTGTACCTGCACGTAATTCAACCTGCTGGAAATCTTGCCAGGTTATTTCTTGCATAGTAAAGCCTCCTTTTTATTATTAATTTTTAAATTGTTAAACTTTCGATTGCTGCTCAAGGTTCAAAGCTATACATAAATATAACCTTCAAGATATTTAACTGCATGTCCATAAATAATAACCTTATCACCATCAACTTTACAATCCAGCTCCCCTCCCCGACTAGATGCCTGAAAGGCTTTTAATTCTGACTTACCTAATTTTTCAGCCCACAAAGGTGCCAATCCAGTATGGATAGAACCAGTAACGGGATCTTCATCACCGCCATTGGCTGGCCAAAAATAGCGAGAGATAAAGTCATAATCAATCGCAACAGCCGTAACAACAACATCTAATGGCGCAAGTTTAATCAGCTCTTCACGATTAATTGTCACATCAATAACATTTTGTCTTTCTGGATAAACAACAAAATAAGCTTGCTCATTGCGGAATACTGTTTCTGGCTCGATAGATAAACCGTCAATTAATTCATCAGGAATATCCTCGATAAGACTAGGTTTACGATTCGGAAACTCCATTTCTATTCGTCCATCATCCAGATGTTTTATAGTTAATGAACCAACAGCTTTTGCAAAAAAAGTAATCACTTCCAAATTACTATCTTGCGAGAATAAAACATAAGCCGTTGCCAATGTTGCATGTCCGCAAAAGTCAATTTCTGTCAATGGAGAAAACCAACGAATTTCATAAGTATTACCTGCATTTTTTTTTGCAAATGCAGTTTCAGATAAATTATTTTCCATTGCAATCAACTGCATTAACTCAGTAGGCAACCACTCCTCAAGTAAAATAACTGCCGCAAAATTGCCCTTAAAGACTTCATGTGTAAATGCATCAATATGAAATATTTTTAGTTTCATTTAGGTTAACTCTTATCCTATTAAATAAACATCATAACGAAATTTTTTGGCTACAATCTCATGACTTGGCTTCTTATTTCCTAAACATGGTGCGCCTTTAGGTCGCTTAACAACAACTCTTTTTGCTTGTGAGTTTAAAGCATGTTCAAATAACTTATCAGCATCAAGATCTTCTCCTGCTAATCTTTTAAATAACCGCATTTCTTTTTTTACTAGCGCAGATTTTTTTCTCTCAGGAAACATTGGATCAAGATAAATAACATCAAACTCTTTATCATTAACACTAAACATTACACTATCGGTATTATTCAATGTTAACCGTTGGCTATAAAGCATAAATTTTTCATCGTTCTTCAATCGTATCAATGCATTTTCTAATAAATGATAAATCGCATAATTACGTTCCAGCATAGTAACTTTGCAGCCTAAAGTAGCCATTATAAAAGCATCGCGTCCCATACCTGCCGTTGCATCTAAAACACAGGGACGATAATGAGGCTTACAACCTATTGCTTTTGCAACAACTTCATTTGACTTACTTGCCTTGCCAGCTCTTATTGCTACTTCACCTTCGTTTAAGTCAAAAGATAACTTTGTCAGTTTATCTTCGAGCATTAATTCCATTATTAAACGCTTACCTTCGAAGGCAAAAGCAGCACTGTCTTCTTTTAAAGACAAAATTTCATTATGAATAATTTCAAGTTCAAGCTGCTCAGCCAGACTTTTTGCTGATTGAACCTCAAGTTCATCGTTACTTTTAGTAATTCGAACAAAAAAGTGATTAATCATTACTAAGAAAGCTTAATTCCTGAGTGGCGCAACAAAGGCTCTATACTAGGCTCTCTACCTCTAAATGCCACAAATAAATCCATAGGTTCTTTTGAGCCTCCTTTTTCGAGAATATTCTTAAGAAACTTCTCTCCAGCTTTAGGGTTCATAACACCTTCTTCTTCAAATAATGAAAAAGCATCCGCAGACAAAACTTCAGCCCACTTGTAACTATAATACCCAGCAGAATAACCACCAGCAAAAATATGTGAAAAACCATTTTGAAAACGATTGAATTCTGGAGCTGAAACAACAGAAACCTTTTCTCGAGTTTTATTTAAAACTTGTTGAATTTCTTGAGTCGATAAAGGCTCACAGTTGTGAATACACATATCAAAAATAGAAAATTCCAATTGCCTTACCATCATCATTGCTGATTGAAAGTTTTTAGCAGCAATAAGCTTATCTAGTTTTTCTTTTGGCAGAGGTTCACCAGTTTCATAGTGACCACTAAGCATTTCTATGACTTCTGGTTCAAAACAAAAATTTTCCATAAATTGACTAGGTAACTCCACGGCATCCCATGGCACATTAGCAATGCCCGACGCAGCTAGTTCATCAACCTGTGTTAACATATGATGTATACCATGACCAAATTCATGGAATAAAGTCACCACTTCATCATGCGTCAATAATGCTGGTTTGTTTTTAACCGGAGGCGCAAAGTTACAAGTTAAATAAGCGATTGGGATCTGAAGACTACCATCGTTACGTTTATACCGTCCCTGATAGTCATCCATCCAAGCCCCTCCTCTTTTATGGCTACGAGCGTAAAGATCAAGATAAAATTCTGCAATAACCTGATTATCTCGGAGTAATTCAAAATGCTTAACATCTTTATGCCAGACAGCAACGCTATCCGTTTGCTGAAAAGTAACATTAAAGTGATGTTCAGTTATTGTGAATAAGCCTTGGATCACTTTATCAACAGGAAAATAAGGGCGTAACTCAGACTCTGAAATTTGATAATTTTTTTGCTTTAATTTTTCACTGTAATAAGCAACATCCCACGCTTTAAAATCAGATTGGCCGCTGCTTTCTGCGAACGCTCGCAACTCTTCAAATTCCTGTTTGGCTTGAACTAAACTAGCTTCGCTAAGCTGCTGCAAAAACTCTAAAACCTTTGCAGGGCTTTCTGCCATTTTAGTTTCAAGACTTAATTCTGCGTAATTATTAAATCCTAATAATTTTGCTTTGGTATTTTTGAGCGATAAAAGCGATTGCATAATCACTCCATTGTCATACTTCCCTGCATCTGGTCCATTTTCTGATGCTCTAGTTGTATAAGCGGTATAAACCTCTTTTCGAAGTTTAGGATCATCTGCATAAGTCATAATAGCCATATAACTCGGGATCTCTAAAGTGACCACATATCCCTCTAGTTCACGCAACTCAGCATTACCAGCCAGCATTGCAAGTTCGGTTTCAGGCAAGCCACTTAAAACATTCTTATCAGTGATATGCTTACTCCAACTCATCGTTGCATCAAGTATATTCTGTTCGTACTTAGATTTTAATTCTGCCAGTTTTCCTTGAATTTTTGCGAACTCTTTTTGCTCACTTTCTTGCAAATGTAAGCCCGACAATTTAAATCCAATTAATGTATCTTTTAATATATGAATTTGTGTTTCATTCAGTTGGAGTGATTCACGGTTATCATACAATGATTTAGTCGCTTTAAATAACCCTTGGTGTTGACCCAACTGTGTTGAATAGGTTGTTAAATGACCAAGAGCGTTGTCATAAGCCTCACGAAGCTCTGCACTATTACAGACACTATTAAGATGTGACACAGGAGACCAGGCTTTACCAAGTCGATCCTCGATTTCTTCAAGGGGGATCTGAAAATTTGCCCAAGTGTATTCTTTTTGAGCAACAAGCTTTTCAATCGCCGCAAGAT
>JAUIHB010000170.1 GCA_030432465.1 Gammaproteobacteria bacterium | reverse complement strand
CCAATCCAAAAGGTAGGCGATAACCATCGCAACTAATATTGGCATGACAATGGAACCGACTAGCCACAAGCCAACAAAAATGAACAATAAAATAAGCGTTAATATAATCGCTTGAGGATTAGAAAAGTTTCGTCTAAACCAACGGACAAACAGCTTTGTCATAGTAAACCTTTAAATTATGCTTTTGTTATCCAATACAAAAACTGATTATTACTCTTCTGCATCAGCATTTGATGTGCAGTCATATCAATATAAGCTTGAAAATCTCGCTGTGATGCAGGATGAGTTGCCAGTATAAAAATAACCTCGCCCCTGTCTGCTTTATTTAAGCATTGTTTCATTTTCAATAGTGGCAACGGACAACTTAAGTCTGTTGCATCAACGCTATAATTATACTCTAGATGATCATATTCAGAATCACTATTCTTTAAACTATCTTCCTTGGGTTGTAGTGATCCCTTATTTGACTTGTTTTCTGACTGAGGCATAAATGTTAGACTGGGGAAGATAATGATTTGTAGGAACTTATCATACTTAATGACTTCTTATAAGCAAACATAATATTAATGAATTTAGAGAGATTAGCTTGTTAAAACAATTAATTGCTTGTTGTGCCGCATTAATGGCAATATCAATTTCACTTTCTGCCAGTGAATTGCCTGATTTTGGAAGTAGCTCATCCAAGATCATTAGCTTAACCGAAGAACAGGCCCTTGGCGACGACTATATGCGCCAGTTAAGAGCTTTTGCACCGCTTGTAAATGATGCTGAAATCAATGATTATATTCAACACCTTGGATTTAAACTAGTTGAAAATAATTTACAAGCACATGATCGTAAGTTTTCATTTTTTGTCATTAGAAGCTCATCCATCAACGCTTTCGCATTACCCGGCGGTTATATCGGAATCCATACAGAACTCATCAGGCGCTCAGAGACAGAAAGTGAACTCGCCTCTGTTATCGGGCACGAAATTGCTCACGTGACTCAACGTCATTTGGCAAGAAGACTTGAACTTCAAAACCAATTATCACTACCAACTCTCGCAGCTTTTGCCGCAGCAATCCTTATTGGTGTACAGTCAGGCAGCGCTGATGCTGGACAGGCAGCAATGTTAGGTACACAAGGACTAGCCCAGCAAACAATCATTAATCATACCCGCTCCAATGAGTCTGAAGCCGATAGAATTGGCATCACAACTCTTTATCAAGCAGGATTTGATCCCAATGGTGCGGTTTCATTTTTTGAAAAAATGCAGGCTAATAGCCGTTACCACTCAAATGCACTTGAATTTTTGCGTACCCATCCATTATCGCGCAGCCGTATTACCGATGCTCGATTACGTTCACAAGAATATCCTAAAAGAAATATCAGCGATCCACTGACTTATCAATTAATTAAAGCAAAAATAAAGGCACTGGCCGAGAAAGTAACTCCATTGAGTATCGAACAAGCTGAATCAAGCTATAAACAAGAGAAAAACAAGAGTCTGGCAACCCAATATGAATACGCGATATTCATGATAAGAGCTAAAAAATATGCGGTTGCAGAAGAAGTATTAAGTAGTTTACGAGCTTCTCACCCTAAACAACCAAGCTTTGCTATTGCTGAAGCTCAGCTCAATATTCATCGTGAAACCCCTGAAAAATCAGTCGCAACTATTCAGCAAATGTTAGTGAATTCGCCAACAAATCTGGCTTTGGTCGAAACTTTATCTGAACTTTATATTGCGAATAAACAACACAAAGAAGCTCGAAAATTGCTGCTTGAAAATATTCATATGACAGAAAACACTCCCTATTTGTATAAATTGTTATCTGAAGCTCAGGAAGGCTCAGGACATCGCTCAGAAGTCTATGAGACAGAGGGCAATTATCTATTGCAAATGGGCGACTTAGGTGGTGCCAGAATTCAGTTTGAGCAAGCTCTTAACGTACATACAGATGATCCTTATGCTCGCGCCAGAATCAACGCCCAGATTAACCGAATTAAAGAGTATTTGCGCCAACGCAGCTTAAGGCATTAGTAATTTAAAGCGTTAATTGATGAAAGTTTTTTGGCAATAAAAACATAAAAAAAGCATAATTTTATAGAAAATTTACTAGTGAACGAGCATGTTAAATAATTTAGAAAATAATACAAAAACCAATAATCAGAACTTGTATTCTTGGCCTAACTTAATCAACCAAGAAAAAAGTAAGCCTTACTATCAACAATTGTCTGACTGGCTGACTCAAGAAAGACTCGCAGGCAAAGTGATTTACCCTCCGGCTAATGAAGTGTTGGCGGCATTGCGTAAAACTCCCTTTGAAAAAACGAAAGTTGTAATTCTTGGGCAAGATCCCTACCACGGCGCGGGTCAAGCACATGGTTTAAGTTTTTCGGTAATTAAAGGAGTCAAAATCCCTCCCAGTTTACGCAATATATTTAAAGAAATTAATCAGTCAATGAACTTGCCAGTACCACAGCATGGAGAACTAACGGCATGGGCAGAGCAAGGAGTTTTATTGCTTAATACTGTATTAACTGTTGAGCATGCTCAACCACAGTCACACCAGAAAAAAGGTTGGGAAATATTAACTGATGAAATCATAAAATATTTAAATCACTCCCCAAAGCCGATAGTCTTTTTACTGTGGGGGTCACCTGCTGGTAAAAAATCGATTTTAATAGATGAACAAAAGCATTTTGTCCTGAAAGCACCACACCCATCTCCACTTTCAGCTCACCGTGGATTTTTTGGTTGTGATCACTTTCGACAAGCCAATCACATTTTACAAGAAAATGGACGCAAGCCTATTAATTGGTCACTTCCAGATTAATCAATATCTCTTTCGTTGAAAACCAACAATTAGGCAAAAATATCAACGCTGATCAAATTACCTATAGCCTCTCTTTGTAGAAGTTGTTGGTTTGATTCGTACTGATTGATTGGTTGTTGTGCCTGAGTAGGTGTCTTTTGAGAACCATTTGAAGTATAGGTAGCATTATATGCAGAGTTAACCTTCTGAAACTTAACGGAAATATTACTTTGCGTTTCAAATGATTGTAGGACTTCTTCAGGGGTTGGAATAGATTTTGGTGTTTTCTGCAAACTTTGAACATTGCTTTGAACTTCTTTGACTGAATTTTTGTCAGTAGTGACTCTTTGACTTTTATCAGGCAGCAGTCTGTTCTCGGCCGAGGAACGCCGATTACTAGAATAAATCGTCTGAGGAAGTGGGTTAACTATTTTCATTAACTACTAAGCCGTATAACTACAAATCCAACATAAATCTAGCTCTAAAATAACTTGTTCTAAAATAACCTTAATCTAATATATTCTTAAACCAGTATAGCTTAACCTTGCACAACTTTGAGCAGTATAGCCTACTTTTTAATCGATTTCTTTTTTGCTACATTATTTCTTAAATAGCTTGGCTGTAAAGCTTCAGGTGATAACAAATTCCCCTGAATATACATCAAATCAGCTTGTTTCAGGCTAGCAGAAGCTCGTGGAAACTGCTCTTTTAGTATCAAGTCATTTTGTACAATTTGGTTTTGCAACTCTGAAGACCAATTAAATTGGTCATTGTAAGCCTCCCAACCACTCCCCGTCATGGCGAGGTTGTTAGCAGCAATACTTTCTTGGTAACCTGCAAAATCAACTGCTTCTGGTGGAATGACGGATTCAGGTGCTAAAACCTGTCCAAGATCATTCTTACCACGTTGAAATGCTGCAAAATAAACTTCATTCATACGTGCATCAATCGCACATAAACAATAATCCTTGCTTTGTTCACGAAAGGCTTGATTAGCCAAATTAGCTAAACTGGACAGTGCAATAGTCGGTTTGTTAGCCCCATAAGCTAAACCCTGTGCTACTGAAACAGCAATACGGATCCCTGTAAATGCGCCCGGCCCTACATGACAAGCAATAGCGTCAACTTGATTAAGTAGAATATCAGACTGCTGAAGCAACTTTTGAACCGTTGGCAAGATAAGTTGTGCGTGTTGTCTAGGTGCTAATTGGTACTCTTCAGTTACTTCATGACCGTTTAGTAAAGCAACGGAAAAAGCTTCAGTAGACGCATCAATACAAAGAATTTTACTCATCTGATTTATTTCGCTCTTTTTCATGTGACGAGATTATATCAGCCAAAAAGGACTCAACCAATTCTCGTTCTCTCGTTCTTCTCATGTTCGGTAAACTATTGAGAAAAATCTCTCCATAAGGTTTACCGACAATTCTTGGATCAGTCAGACAAATCACCCCTCTATCGTGCACACTGCGTATCAATCGACCACATCCTTGCTTTAGTGATAATACGGCTTCTGGAATCTGTAGCTCCATAAATGGGTTCTTACCTAACTGATTGCATTGCTTAATTTTTGCATTCAAAATAGGGTCATCTGGTGGCGCAAAAGGCAGTTTATCAATTACCACCAAAATCAAATTATCGCCACTAACATCCACGCCTTCCCAGAAACTCCCTGTGGCTAACAAAACACTATTTTCGTTAGCTTCAAATTGACTTAACAATTCAAGTTTGCTTGCTTCACCTTGCACCAGACAATCAAATAATTGCTGCTCTTTAAACCACTCAGCAGCCTGTTTTAAAGCCCGGTGGCTGGTAAATAAAATAAAAGTTCTCCCCTTGGCTACAGATATCAGAGGTAATACTTTTTCAATGGCTAACTGGGTATGTTGATTATTACGCGGTGAAGGTAAACCTCGCGGAACATACAGCAAACTTTGCTTAAAATAATCAAAAGATGATGGCAGATTAAGAGTAACAATATTTTCCCAGCCTAAAGAAGCTTGATAATGGTCAAAACTTTGATTAACACTCAATGTGGCAGAAGTCATTATCCAGCTGGAGGCTTGATAACGCTGACGGCTTTGCTGAAACATTCCTGCAATATCAAGCGGAGTTGTATGCAGACGAAAGCCACTTTTCATGGTTTCATACCAATTTACTCGCTCACCGGTTTTGAGTGCTGGTTTTTGAAATTCGGTCAGTGTATTTCGCATTACCATCAGTCGCTCAAAACAAGATTCAAGTACCTTTGTACGCGTAGAATTCATCTTAACAACTTCAAATAATTTATTGATTTTTAAAGATAACTCATCAAGTTCACGTATAACTTCTGGGGAAGGAAGCCAATCATCTTTTGTATCATACTGCGGTAATATTAAACGAAAATCTTTAGCTGATTTTGCCAAACGTTGTGCTTCCAGCATCAAATCTCGGCAATCAGTAACCTGTGTCCGATATTCAAGTTCTAGCTCTCGGCACAACTCACTTATCTGACGACTTGATATAGAGTCACCATAAAATTGATAAGCTGTTTTAGCTAAATGGTGTGCTTCATCAATAATAAAAACATCGGTGTCAGGTAATAACTCGCCAAACCCATCTTCTTTAAGCACAAGATCGGCTAGCAACAGATGATGGTTCACAACCAATATTTTAGCTTTTCTCGCCTTCTCTCTGGCAGCTGCAACAAAACACTTATCTAAAAAGGGACAATCCTGACCAAGACAATTTTCCGATGTACTCGTAACATAAGGTAACACAGGAGAGTTTTCTGGTAATACAGAAAGTTCACCTAAATCTCCACTTAGCGTTTTTTCACGCCATACATTGACCAGGTTTAAATGTTTTACTGCTATTGGATCAGGTAATCGGCCTGATGCAAGCGTACTTTCCACTCGATAGTCACATACATAGTTATTCCTACCTTTGAGTAAAGCGGTTAACGGTGAACGATTTAATATTTTTAATATTGCAGGTAAATCCCGCTTATAGAGTTGATCTTGGAGATTTTTGGTTCCAGTGGAAACGACTATTTGTTCTTCGGAAAGAATTGCCGGTAATAAATAAGCAAATGTTTTACCAACACCTGTACCAGCTTCGACCAAGAGGTTTGTCTTTTCTAAAATAGCTTGATTGACAGCAATAGCCATAGTTTGCTGTTCTTTGCGTGGTTTAAAGTTCTCTTTAGCTGCTGCAAATGGCCCTGCGTCGCCTAACAGCTCTAAAATATCAGCATCACTAGCAATCAAACTTCATTCGCCCAGACTAACTCTCCAATTGCTTTATACTTAGCAACCGTCATTGAACCACGTTTATCCTTCGGGCTGTTTTCCAATTCCTTTTCAATAATTTTTCGGTCAACTTTATAAATATCTGTCGGTTGATAGTCCGCATCATAAAGAACCATCAACAAAAACTCCCAACCCGATTCTAAACTGAGTTGGCCTAATTTTTGACGCGCTTTACCACCTTTAAATATAACCCTTCCTTTAATAATATATTTTTCTTGGGTATTTTCACTATCAATAGCATCTACTCCATTTTCACCATCAAGCTTAGTCAGATTCAATTTATCAATGGCATCAAATCGCGCAAGCTCAGCAGTTACAGGTAAGGCATGTCGAGTAGTTTTATGGTAATCCGCCGCAACCATGCGAGTTTGCTCCATCAACAAACCTATATTATAAGTTATATTAGCAATAGATGGTTTTGGTGTTTTAGATTCGGTAGAAGTCACGGCCATAGCAATTAAATTACTTTCATTTCAGATAATTATAGCGGCTCGCTAAAACGATTAATAGCATTTAAACCAAACTGTATGGTGGATAAAAAATAAACGGAAATGACTTTTAGTTGAAAGTTGGGGTTAAATTACACTTCAATATCTATTTTGTGCTGTTTAAACTGACGGCCATGTTCATCATAAATAGAATCGGTTGCTTCTTCGAGCTTAATGCCTTTTTTATTTTTTTGCTTTTCTGACTCAGAGTCAGCTTCTCTGTTTCTATCATTATCCTCTTTTGTTTTTTGGCTAGCGGAATCATCTTGACCTTTTATTTTCTGTTCCGCATTTTTTTGCGCTGCACTATCTCGTTTGTTTTCATCAATAGGTTTAACAGACTCAGTCTGAGCAACTTTTTTTGCCGTTAATGCATCACTCTCCGGTTTAACCGGTGATGTTCCTACGGGCGGCTTATTGATATCTCCAATATTAATCATTTAAACAAATACTCTTGCACACAAATTGTGCTTTACTTACTCGTTGACCATCAACTATAACTAAGCTGTTTTCAGTCATTATATCGACCAAAAAACAGTCAAATTTAATTTTACTACGCAACATCTCTTAAGGCTATGATTTTTATACTTTCTAAACTGAACTGAGTTGCTATAATCATTGCAACCTTTCAATGATTAGATAGTCTGTTTGATCATAATATTTGCTGTAAATTTAACGCAGACCTCTGATAAATGCGTTACCTTATGAAAGATACCAATTCATTTTTTCTCAACTTAAAAATAAGGAAAAATTGGCATAATGGATAACACCGAAAACCAGATCAAAAAAATTAAGAACAAGAGTAAGGAAGTGAAATATCTTCCTCAAGAAATCTGTTTGTTACCTATCAGTGAGCGTCCCTTTTTTCCACCGCAAACTTTACCCATTTTAATGAATGAAGAAAGTTGGCGAGACACCATTGAATATATCAACGAAGAACACAACGATATTACTGGCTTAGTACTGGTTAAAAATCCGCTACCCGAAAATGCTAAACCAGAAGAGTTTTTTGAAGTAGGCACTTTGGTAAAAATCCACCATCCAGTGCTCTCTAGTGGGAAAGTTCAATTTATTGCAGAGGGATTACAACGTTTCAGGATAAAAAAGTGGATTAGCAAAGAAGCCCCCTATATTGTCCAGGTAGAGTACCCTAATGAACCTAAATACAAAGAAAGTGATGAGTTAAAGGCTTACGCAGTAGCGATTATCAATACTTTAAAAGAGCTAGTGCCGTTAAATCCACTTTATAGCGAAGAACTTAAGTTTTTCCTTAATCGTTTTGATCCCAATGAACCCTCTCAATTAACCGATTTTGCAGCAAGCGTAACAACCGCTAACCGAGAAGCTTTACAGCAAGTTTTAGAAACCGTTCATTTACAACGGCGAATGGAAAAAGTACTCGTTTTAATCAAAAAAGAGCTTGAAGTTGCGCAACTGCAAAAAAATATCCATGATCAAGTCGAGGAAACATTAAGTGAACACCAGAGACGTTTCTTTTTAAGAGAGCAACTAAAAGCTATCCAGAAAGAATTAGGTATTGCTAAAGATGACAAAACTGCTGACATGGAACGATTTGAGAAAAACATTCAGGATAAAGTTTTACCCAAAGCAGCAAAAACTAAGTTTTATGAAGAACTCGACAAACTAGCTATTTTAGAATCAGGTTCACCAGAATATGCCGTCACCAGAAACTATCTGGAAGTATTCTCAAAACTTCCTTGGGGTGTTTATAGTAAAGACAATTTAAAGTTAAAATCTGCAAAACAAGCTTTGGATAAAGAACATGCAGGCTTAAATGATGTTAAAGAACGCATTATAGAATTTCTGGCGGTACGTAAACTCAAAGAAGATATCCATGGCCCTATTCTTTGCTTGGTCGGCCCTCCGGGCGTGGGTAAAACATCTCTTGGGCAGTCCATCGCCCGCACCATGAATAG
>JAUIHB010000169.1 GCA_030432465.1 Gammaproteobacteria bacterium | reverse complement strand
GTCAGTTTAACCCCCATTTCTGCAAACTCTTTTTTATGCCACTTGCGGTGCTCAATAATATTTCCCATATCCATTTCAAACACACTGGTCACATGAGGAGAAGTTTGTAATAAACTTTCAACCATATGACTAGCAATCGATTTTCTCATTTGAGTATGAGGAATTTTCTCACCTTGTAGCGGTCGACTTTCTCTTTCAATATTTTGTTGATAAGGCGTAGCAACGACAGTTTGAGGTTTCTCAACTTGACGAGGAGTAGGATTTTTAAGATAAGCTAACACATCATCACGGGTCACTCGTCCACGCTTTCCGCTACCAGAAATCAAGTTTATCTGTAAATTATTCTCACCTAAAAGACGGCGCACAGCCGGACTGACAAAGTTTCGTGCACTATCATCGCCATTAGTATTTTTTTCGTTTACATCATCCGCCTCAGAATTTTGATGAGCTCGAACTTGGTTATCACTTTTAGATAAAACATCATCTTTATTTTCACTGATATGACCAACACTTTTATCATCAGCACTATTGCCGCCAACAATTATTTGTCCCAAAGCTTGGTCGGTAACAACTTCTTCACCGGAATTAACAATCAAATTTTTAATTTTACCCGATTCAATTGCACAAACTTCCATAACTACTTTATCTGTTTCTAACTCAGCTAACGGATCGCCTTGTTTTACTGTATCACCTTCTTTTACTAACCATGCAGCTAAAGTCGCAGACGTGCCTTCAAGCTGACCCTCTGGCAATATAATATCGACTAATTGACTCATTTAATAACTCTCCAACTCATTCAGTTATTCTTTTAATAGGTTTGAATTTTTAACTACAGTTCTATCAAATTCTGCATAGTTTCTTGAATTTTTTCTTTCGTTGGCACAGCAGCATGTAACAAATGAATGTTATGTGGATTTGGTGTATCAGGCATCGTTAAACGCTCTATCGGTGTATCTAAATCAAAAAATGCTTCTTTGGCTAATACCGCTGAAATTTCTGCACCAAACCCCGCAGTCATATTATCTTCATGAACAATCAAACAACGTCCAGTTTTATTAACAGAAGTTAGCACGGCTTGTTTATCCCAAGGCTGAATTGTACGTAAATCAATTACTTCAACACCGTTAGCTAACTCAAGTGCCGCCGCTTCACACCGTTCAACCATAGCTCCCCATGTTACGACAGTTAATTTATGCCCGCTGGTTAATAGATTGGCTTTACCAAACGGTATCACAAAATCATCACCCGGATAAGGTCTGCGCGCCCAACGACCGTCTAATAATGAGCGGTGTTCGAAAAAGATTGTTGGATTATTATCTCGCAGCGCGTAACGTAATAAACCGACTGCATCTTCTGCATTTGAGGGCATAGCAACTTGCCAGCCAGTTTTGTGTGCCCACTCAACCTCATCAGACATAGAATGCCAAGGATCACCGCGTCCAGCAAAACCGCCCGGAATACGAATAACCATTGGTGCAGCAAATTGATTATTGGTTCTCCAACGCATAATACCAGTGTCAGTTATCTGCTCAGCAGCGGGCTCAGCATATTTTCTAAATTGAATTTCTGGTACAGGCATTAAACCAGCCAGAGCCATCCCGACTGAACGCCCAATAATCCCTTCTTCTGATAAGCTGGTATCAAAGACACGGAGATCACCATATTTTTCATTTAAGCCTAGTGTTGCAGCATGAACACCACCTTTAGGTCCAACATCTTCACCAAAGACTAAAACTTTCGGATTATTCTTTAACTCATAATCCAACGTATTTCTAATCGCTGTTAGCATGTTCAAACGTGAACCTTGCGGGTTAGGGATTTCTGTTGTTTTTGGAAATGGGTAATCTTCAGCATGTAAACCACCCCGTAACTGAACTTCCTGATTACCAAACTGATCTTTTTCCGCAAACACATATTTGGTTAGGTTTTTAACATCTGGCTCAGGCCTTTGTTTAGCTTGTAAAACTGCATCCTTCACTTCTGCGTAAGCTTTCTCTTCTAATTCTTGCCATTGCTTCGCAGAGATAATTTGATGTTCCTGTAAATAATTTTTCAATTTAGGCAACGGATCTTTTGCCTGCTCTTCTTCAATCATTTCCGCAGGTTTGTATGTTTGCGTATCTTGAAAAGTGTGGCCACATAAACGAGGAACTTTTAAACGTAGTAAGCAAGTTCCCTTACCTGCTCTCACATAATCAATTGCTTCTTTTATTAAGCGAGGAGCTTCAATTGGACAAGTGCCATCACCATCAATAATTTTTAAGTTTTTATAAGCCGCTAAGTTAGCCACTTGATCACCGCCAGGGGTTTGTACCTCCTGAGGCACAGAAATTCCATAACCATTATCTTCAATGTAAAAAAGGTGGGGTAAATTATTTGTAGTTGATATGTTTAAAGCCGCCCAAAAACCACTGGTAGACATGGAAGAATCTCCCCCCATTGAAATACCTAAAGCACCTTGGTAACTGTCATCTTTTAATTCATCTCGATGATAAACTATTGACTGCGCCCAACCAGAAATTGGGGAATACTGTGAACCTACTCCACCACACATTGGGAACAACATGGCTCCTTTACGTTTAACATTAGGATAATTGCACACAACACCGATATCTCTTCCATCACTATATCCCCCAGACTTTGCCATTGGTGACGCCACAGCATCAACAATATCCAACCCCAATGACAACACAAAAGGCCTAGAACGATAATACCCTGTAGCTCCATCATGCGGATGAGTTAATAATGAACCGATTAAAATTTGTGCTAAATCATGACCCCGAGCAGAAAACTGGTTGAAAACAAGTTTGGCAGGTACGAGTTCTTGTTCTTCTATATCATCCATCGCGCGAGAAAGTAAAAGCGTGTAAGCAATTTGTTGCCAATTAAACGCGGTACTAGGTGCATCTGACTCAGAAAAATCACTAGCCATTTGATGTGTTCCTATTTGTTTTAACTTTGAAGAAGACATAGACATAATTACTTGATACCAGTATAGAACTCAGAATAGATTTGTCTCGATTATAGAACACGTTATTTTTCTATTTCAACCTTTTAATTGTATCTGCAACCTTTTTTCTATTATTTCAGTATAAATAATGAAAATAAAGTGCTGCATCAAGCTTACAACTAAATAACAATAAACTTTAAGTTATGAGTATAATCCATTGAATTTATTGCTTTTTATTAGATATAGAATAATAAGAAAAGTAAGGATTCGAGATAAAGCCTGCCCAGTACAAGAGAAGACCTTATATTTATATGATATTGTAACTTGGTAGTTTCGCTTTGCTTGCCGGTAGAGAAATCAAGCCACTTGAACTCAAGAAAGCAGAAGATAATGAAAAGCTATTGATCATTTAACAGCCGAGATAAACTAAATTCCTTTAGTTTTTACCCAAACGACGTTAAACCCAATATGGGGATCATTATTGCCCCAAGAATTCCCAGCAACATACACCCTAACATCACTAACACAGTAATTCCGGCAAACTTCCAAAAAGATTTTTGTTTATCCAAAGCTTTAACAATATCATTAACATTCATCGATTCTTGTGCTGCACTGATTGAACTTGCATATTTAGCTAAAAACAAACTAGGGAAAAAATATAATGCTGAAAATACAATGTAAAGTATTCCGATTAAAATAGGCATAGCTGTATTAGCGCCGTGAGCTCCCCCAGCAAGACTTCCTACTGCAAGAACACCAACCCCAGCAATAAGCATAAAAACGGTGCTAATAAACCCCATTATTGAACAGAGTCTTACCCAAAATTTAGTGGTTATCAGTGGTGTTAATAAAAGCTGAATATCGCTGGTTGATTGGGTAACATTTGAAGCAGGTGTGGAATATGGTTGATCTGACATGCTATTTCCTTAATTATAGATTGTTTATGTTCCGTCTGATAATAAATACAATTAATTGTGTTAAAGCATCATAAAAATAACATAAGATTTAACGACTCGCTAATTATTTCCTGACTTTGTCAAACTTCAATATTTACTACCAAATTGCAGGATTCACTTGATAAAAAGCTTGCAACTGCAAATACAGTTGTTCATGCATCTTTAACATTTCTTTAGGTTTTTCAAAAAAAACTTCACTAGCCACAGCAAAAAATTCAGCTGGATTGGTAGCACCATAATGATCCAATAGAGCATCTTCTCCTTTACGGGCTTTTATCGTCAGCATTTCAAACTCTCTTGATAGCACTTTCGACCATTGATTATTATTTTTACTTTTTAGAAAAGGCGCACCATTTGCAACACCAGTTTCTTGATCAAGTTGATGGGCAAATTCATGAATAACTACATTATGACCATCAGAGAAATCTTGTGCTCCTTTCTCTGAGTCACGCCATGATAGTATAACTTTACCAATATCCCACGACTCTCCGCTTAATATGCGATGGTGGTTTTTTAATACTCCAGCATTATCAACACCCGTATTTTTTGCGATAAAAGCAGCGGGATAAACATAGACAGACTTTAATTTAGGATAATAATCAGTGTCCCGATTCAGTAGTAGTAAACATGCTTGAGCTGCAATCGTCACTCGAATTTCATCATTAATTGTGATTCCTTTAAAGCCATAAAATTTTTTCTCGTCAAGAAAAACTAAAATATGTTTTTTTAGCTGCAACTGTAAATCAGTTGGCATGGAATAAAAATAAGGAATTTTCTGCTGAAGGATTTTACGCCAAGATTTTGGAAACGGCTGATTAGCTATTCTAACCCTACGTTTCTTAACTAGTAAAGGCTTGCCCGCCACATAGGCAATCGCGAACAAAGTTAACCCCATTAGAATAATAAGAGGTAAGTAACTTAATAACATAATGAATTAACTTTATTTTAGATTAGTGGTTAACTCATTAATTGGGGCAATATTAAAAACATCAAGTATCTTAATGTTAGGCCTTATAAAATTGAAAAGTAAAAAAGCCCTCAACAGAGTTGAGGGCAACAGGCAAACTCCAATAACCAGGAGAAGGACTAACAATTTAAATTAAAATTCTACTCTTGCTACTAATGAAAGGTATCTTTCACTTTGATAAATTTCAGTTAGACCGTAGTTAGGTCCACTCCATTCATCAACATCAATCGCGGCATCTGCGGCCAATAAATTATAGATTGATGCTTTCAGTAAAAGTCCTTCTAGTACATCATCATTACGATAGCTAAATGACATATCAACCGTATGTGACCAGTCTAAGTTACCAGCAGAGCCACGTGGTGCAGGGTTACCATTTTCATCATAGAATCCACCGATATAGTAACGACTGATACAGTCGGCCCATGGACTCGTTGGTGCACAAGAGTCAACCCCTTCAGGATGAGGATTTAATGTATTCAAAGGTCGTCCAGAAGCGCCACGATAAGTGAAACCCAAGGTCATTGAATCATTTAAATCATAAACACCCGAAAGCTTGACTGAATGTCGTCGATCATTTGGTAAATCACCAAAAGCATGATCAAGTGCGTCGCCATAATCATAATCAGATGTCCAGCCTGGATCAGCTTGACCATTAGTAGTTTTAACTAGACCTTCAGTATTTCCGTAACTGTGTGACCAAGTATATGAAGCATATATTTCAAGATCTTGGGTAACAGGACCATTTAATACAAAATCCCATGCAATATACTTTCTAACAGGTTTTGCTAGTTGTAACTCTTCAGGCGTTAAAGTGACATTATCAACATTTCCATCACCATCAAAATCATAAGCAATTTCAACCGCGTCGCCTGGGTTAGCTAGAATATAGAAACTACTTTGCCCAGTGTTGTCATCAATGCCCAATTCAGCTAACTTATCTGCTAATACAGGATAGTAATCAGTGTCTTCTACTGAGCGTTTTAAATTATTAAAAGTACCTGTAACACTCGCAGTATAATCAGATATTTGAGTGCTATAACCAATAGAGAACTGTTCTGAATACATCGCTTTCAAATTTTTGGAAGCAATTAAGTTCGGATCAGTAATACCTCTTTGGCGATAAGTTCTTGGAACTAAATTATCCCCGCGGCTTGGTGAACCATCTTCGAGTAACGCAGGTCTTTCTCCAGGAGTAAGATTTTCATAATAATCAAAATACTCTATTGACGAACTACCTTGAGTAATATTCATTCTAGCGGCAACTGGTTGAAAATAACGACCAAAAGAAGCATGTAACTTATCTTCTCCTTTTCCACCAATATCCCAGATAGCAGCTAAGCGAGGTGCGATATTATCTTTAAGATCAGCATAAGCTTCACCACTTGAAACCGTATTTTCAAAACTCACATGACGTAGGCCATAATTCAAAGTGACTTCATCGCTAACTTGCCAGCTGTCCTGAATATAAAAAGCACGTGAACTGACCGTAGAGTCAGAAAAACGGCTACGTACACGGCGTCTGACAAACTCCGCATCTTCGGGTATTCCATCTTCAAAAGCCTGCACACCCTCAATGCCTACAGTATTAGAGTTTGGACCGGATATTCCATAAAGCCACCAACCAGCCGCGGCGCTATCATCAAGATCAGCCATATCACCAACAACAGCCCCGTTTTGACGATTATCAACAAATACATCAATATCGTAGGCATCGATACCAAATGAAATATTATGTGCATTTAAATCTAAATGAAAATCAGCTCTAAATTGATCACGTGAAAACTCTTGTGGTTCGATATTCGAATTACTGTGAGTACTATAAGTTACACAAGCCCCTGAACTACAATCCTGCATTAACGGTCTAAAGTTCGCAGGAACAGGAATCTCTTCCTCTTCAGTTCTTCCCCAGACTACATCTAAAGATAACGTATCAGTTAACTCACCATGATAAGTTAAACCGTAAAACATTCCGCCATCTTCTGCATATGACTTACCATCAACACCAGCATCTAACGGTAAAATTGTGTCAGTTGCCACATCGTAGCCTTGAGTTACAAAAGTGGTTTCTCTTTTGGTATTAAATGCTGTTAAACCCAATGAATGATCATCAGTTAAATACCAATCTAAATTCACAAACCAACGATCAGAAGTACGTTCAGTTTTGGCAAAAGTTGAATTTCCAGCACCTTCAAAATTCTCTTCTCTTGGATTAAATAAAACGTAGAAAAAAGCTTTATCTTCAACAATTGGACCACTTGCCCATAAGTTATATTCAGCAAAGGACTCTTCATCTCTTTCATTATTCAGCATGTATGCATTCGGATCACTCTTTAGTCGAACAGAGTCATGTGCCGTATATCCAAACTCAGGATCGTAACGAACCTGCGCACCAAACTTATACAAATTATCACCAGATTTTGATACCGCATTAACAATACCACCCAAAGCACCACCAAATTCTGCAGTAACTCCACTAGTTTGAACATTTGTCTGTTGGATTGCTTCCCAGGGCATTCTAAAACTACCTAAACCCGATTGAATTTGAGTAATGTTAATCCCATTGAGATAGTAACCATTCTCTGCTGATGACGCACCTCCTACAGAAGAAGCTCCGTTAAAGGCTCCCGGAGCAGCATTTTCAACGGTTCCAGCTGTCATTAATACCATTGACTCAAATCCAGCCTCTACAGGCATCATTTGAATGTCTTCGTAATCAAAAGATCGACCAGCAGTGGTTTCAGCCATGTTTAAACCTTGAATAACACTACCTACAATTCTGACAACGTTGCCACTTTGTTGCTCTTCTGATCCTAATACAGTTTCAATAACAGTAGGTGAACCAACCAGAATCTTTACCGTATTGGTTTGTTCTTCATAACCATCACGGCGAATTTCTACTTCATACTCACCAACCGGTAAATTCCTCAATACATAATCACCAGATTCATTAGTAGTAATCGTTCGCGAAATTCCCTTAGTTTGATGCTTTAGAATTACCGTTGCATTTGATAAATCAACCCCTAAGCTTGATTCAACATGCCCCCTAATTTCTCCCCCAGTGTCGGCAGCCATAACAGCAGCAGAACACAAGGATAAGGCAAAACCAGCTAATATTTTAGTGCCGCGTCTCATCGCCTCAACTCCTCTTTTATAATTTTTCAGTTAGTTATTTTTTAGGCTTATCAGTTTCAGTCAGTACCAGCACAACATGTCAGAAGACCTACCCTACACATCCGGCATAACTGCTTGATCTGATGTTTACAAACTAACATATCTATTTTTTGCGCACAATAACATTTTATTGCATACATAGATATTTATTTAGCATTAACTGACGTATCTTGTTTGTAAATATCAAAAATGGCTAACGATCAAAGGATATATTGACAACACAACCAATCAAGATATATTTTAGATAATTTTTAGACATTTTCCAGATATAAAAATAAATCAGTAAAGAAATTAGGCTGGTAAATAACTAAAAGGAGTAAGAAATATAGTAATACATTGATTTTAATGAAAATAATATAAGGAAAGAAATTACAGCTAGTGAATTATAGCTGTAATTTTCTTTTTCGAGATATAATCAATATGATTAAATTAGTTTTGTAGTGTTTCTCTTTTGGCTTCAAGCTCATCCCAAAGCTCATAATCTTTTGCTAGATCATTTTGCATTTTTT
>JAUIHB010000168.1 GCA_030432465.1 Gammaproteobacteria bacterium | reverse complement strand
CTGCTTGCTTATTGCGTTGATTGTCTATGAAACGTGGTTATTGTGTATTTAAGACTTGTCATATTTTAATAATGATTCACTTTAGAGTGATTTTATACCAAGTTATTCTGCATTAGCCATGGTTATGCTGAGAATGGTTTATTGATAAAGGATACTAAAAAATAACCGTTTTATACTGAAAAGATAATTTAATTAGTCGTGGTGGAATGGTTTTCTAGTTAACTGACTTTTTTGAAGTTGTACTGAAAATCATTAAAACGGTGAATTTGGAGTGGAATACAAATTTAATTGGGTAGGTACTAATTTACAAATTTGTTAATTTGAAGCTTGAAAGTAGTTTTCCTGAATAGTTGTTTATGACATCTATAATAAAGCTGCTTAGATTTGAGTCTGGAGCGATTTATGGAATTAGCAGGAGTTTTTGGATTGAGGGGCATCTTTTGGATATGAAAGTTTGTTGAAGAGCGTTTTAATCAAGAAAGTCGTGGATGAGTAAGAGGGTAAATAAATAATTCAATGGATGGCTATTTGGCGGTTGCAAATTGTAAAGAATTAAAGTTCACTACACTTATGAAAAATGAAGTTAGTGACGAACAATTAATGCTGCTATATGCCAGAGGAGATACCTCTGCTTTCGAGCGGCTTTATGAAAAACACAAAGGTGGTTTGTTCCGCTATTGTTTAAGGCAACTATCTAACCGAGCTAAAGCTGAGGAATGTTTTCAAGATGTTTGGATGAAATTAATTAATAGTCGTGAAAATTATCAACCTAAGGCGCTTTTTACGACTTATTTATATCGAATTGCACAAAATCATGTCATTGATCTTGTGCGTAAAGAAAGAAAAACAAACCTCGAAACCGAGTTGGATGATGCTGTCGACTATGCAGAATCTTCAGAAAAAGGTAATGAAGTCTCGGGATTGATTATTCAAAATGATAAATATCTTAAGCTAAGAACTGAGATCGAAGGATTACCTTTGGAACAAAAGACCGCTTTATTACTTAAATTAGATGCAGGTTTATCATTGGAGGAAATTTCTGTTGTTATTGGGTGCGGTAAAGAAACCGTTAAAAGTAGGTTGAGATATGCCATGGCAAAACTAAAAGATCTACTGGGAGAGTTAGCATGAAACAGCAAACTTTAGATAAAGATTTGCTAGATATTGAAGGGTTTGAAACTTTAGCGTCACTCTATAAAAAGTGCTCTAAAGAAGTACCTGATAATGAAATTGACAGACAAATTATTGCGGCAGCGCATAGGGAGCTGGAAAGTCCTAAGGTATTATCATTACCTAAAGTGAGTTGGTGGAGACGTCTAAGTTTGCCCGTATATGCTGCTACGGCATTTTCTTTTATGGCTCTGGCTACACATGTTTTATGGGAAGAACCCGCTAGGACTTTACCTGGAACTTCGCCATCGCCAGTTAATTTTGAATTGGCGAAAAAGCCGATTAACCTGTCACCAGATAAAGATAAGTATGTTCGAAAATCAGCACCAGATGTTGAGTTGTTGCTACCGCAACCAGAAACCAACTCTTCACATCATGAGATAGGTGTTGTTCCCATTTCTGATAGCGAACTATTTTTAGATCTTTTGCCTGAGCAACAGCTTGAAGAAAAGCATTCAAGTAGCAATGATATTAACAACAGCGTAAAAGAAAAACATGTTAATAAAAATGGAACTCAGATAGCAAAAGCTGAATTACTAAGCCAGAAAGAATGGGCAAGAAAGATTATTGAGTTATATAAAAAAGGCCATTATGAGAGCGCTCAGGAATCTCTTTTGGCATTCAAAAAAGCTTATCCAGACTATCCTATTGACGAGCAAGTTGAGATATTTCGACGCTAATAAACCTAAAATATCTAGGGAAATAGAGCACTGCGACTATTTGTCTCTATACAATTATACGCAATTTTGCTTGCTTCCTGCGCCCGCATCCTTATAATTCCCTCACAATAAGGAGGGGGCCGATTTTTTTTGGTAAGTGTTGTAAAAAATTGTTTATTTTTTGCGCTAAAATCCTTATTTCTTTCACTCAAAATTCCAAAATTTAAACGGATTGACCGTTTTTTATAATAATGGAGACTTTTATGGCCATTCGACGCAAATTAATTGCGAGTTTGACGGCGCTAGTAAGTTTTGTACTTAGTGGTGTTGTTCAGGCGACTGCTGATTTAAACATGCGTCCGGGTGTAACAGAGACAAGCCAAGAAGCTTATGACCTTCATATGATGGTTGTTTGGGTTATGACTGGCATTGCAGTTGTTGTATTTGGACTGATGTTTTATTCAATTATCGCTCACCGAAAATCAAATAATCCTAAACCAGCGACTTGGTCGCACAGTACTAAGGTTGAGATTGTTTGGACAGCGATTCCTTTTATTATCTTAATCTTTTTAACAATTCCTGCGATTAAGTTATTAATAAAAATGGAAGATGCTTCTGACCCAGATATATCAATCCAGGTAACTGGTTCTCAGTGGAAATGGCACTATAAGTATCTAGACCACAATGTAGAATTTTACAGCAACCTGAAAACCCCTCAGCAAGAAGCTAACTTTGATCTTGAGAAAGCCACATCAAATGCTAACTACCTGTTAGAAGTTGATAAAGAACTGGTAATTCCAGTCAATAAAAAAGTGCGCTTTTTAGTAACGGCTGATGACGTAATTCACTCTTGGTGGGTTCCTGAATTAGGCGTTAAAAAAGATGCTATACCAGGCTTTATTAATGAAACATGGACCAGTGTGCCTAAACCTGGTACATACCGCGGTCAATGTACGGAGCTTTGCGGTAAATGGCACGGCTTTATGCCTGTTGTTGTTCGTGCAGTACCACAAGCTGAATTTGACGCATGGATTGCTCAAAAGAATGATGAGCGTGTTGCGGCTGAAAAAGCTGCTGCAGAGGCGGCTGCTAAATCTTGGGATTTAGACAAGTTAATGACGCTTGGTGAAGAAGTTTATAATGCTAAGTGTGCTGCTTGCCACAAAGTTGATGGTTCCGGAACCCCACCATTATTCCCTGCATTAAAAGGTAGCGAAATAGCGACTAAAGCAGAAAGAATGGATGAACATATTGGTATTGTTGTTAATGGTAAAACAGGTACAGCTATGGCTGCATTTGGTTCGCAATTAACAGACGCAGAATTGGCTGCCGTGATTACTTACGAGCGTAACGCTTGGGGTAATGAAACTGGCGATGTCGTTCAACCCGCTGATATTCAGGCTTTTAAAGCCGGTAACCAATAGGAGAAGATCTGATGGCTGATCATCATCCAACCGGCATTAAACGCTGGTTATTTACAACAAATCATAAAGACATAGGTTCGATGTACCTCTGGTTCTCGTTTATTATGTTTTTAATCGGTGGGGCAATGGCAATGGTTATCCGTGCCGAGCTTTACCAGCCGGGTTTACAGTTTGTAGAACCGAACTTTTTTAACTCAATGACAACAATGCACGGACTTATCATGGTATTTGGTGCGGTAATGCCAAGTATGGTTGGTTTGGCTAACTGGTTAATCCCAATGCAAATTGGTGCACCAGACATGGCATTGCCTAGAATGAATAACTGGAGCTTCTGGATTCTTCCATTTGCTTTTACGTTGTTACTTTCTTCATTGTTTATGGATGGCGGAGCACCTAACTTTGGTTGGACTTTCTACGCACCTCTATCAACAACTTATGGGCCACCAAGTACAGACTTCTTTATCCTTGGTGTTCATATGATGGGTATTTCATCTATCATGGGTGCGATTAACGTTATTGTGACTGTATTCAACATGCGTGCACCGGGCATGACATTGATGAAAATGCCATTGTTCGTATGGACTTGGGTAATCACAGCCTTCTTATTAATAATGGTTATGCCGGTATTGGCTGGGGCTGTTACTATGATGTTAACAGACCGTCATTTTGGTACCGACTTCTTTAATGCAGCTGGTGGCGGTGACCCTGTCATGTTCCAGCATATTTTCTGGTTCTTTGGTCATCCTGAAGTTTACATCATGATCTTGCCTGCGTTTGGGGTTGCATCAGAAATTATAGCAGCATTTGCACGCAAAAAACTATTTGGTTACTCATCAATGGTTTATGCAACCGCTTCTATCGCATTGCTATCGTTCATCGTATGGGCTCACCATATGTTTACTGTTGGGATGCCGATTGCTGGTGAGTTGTTCTTCATGATTGCAACGATGCTGATTGCTGTTCCAACGGGTGTGAAAGTATTCAACTGGGTTGCAACAATGTGGCAAGGTTCCATGACATTTGAAACGCCAATGTTGTTCTCAATCGCATTTGTTATCTTGTTTACTATTGGTGGATTCTCTGGCGTTATGCTAGCGATGGCGCCGGTTGACTTTCAGTATCATGATACTTATTTTGTTGTTGCGCATTTCCACTATGTATTATTCCCGGGTGCCATTTTTGGTACAACTGCTGCGGTTTATTATTGGTTACCAAAGTGGACTGGAAAAATGTACAACGAGAAATTAGGTAAAATTCATTTCTGGTGGTCGATGATTGCAGTTAACTTAACTTTCTTCCCAATGCACTTTAGTGGATTAGCGGGTATGCCTCGCCGTATTCCTGATTACAATATGATGTTTGCTGCGTTTAACCAGCTTGCTTCTATTGGTGCATTTGCATTAGGTTTAAGTCAGTTGTTCTTCTTATTTATTATTATTAAAGCTATTCGTAGTGGTAAAAAAGCAGAAGACAAGCCTTGGGAAGGCGCAACTGGTTTGGAATGGGATGCTTTACCTTGTCCTGCGCCGTATCATACATTTGATACGCCACCGCAAGTTAAGTAACTAATAATATTATTGATAAAGTTAAACAAATAACATGAGTGAGCAAAAGTCCGTCAATCAGAATAAAAAACTAGTCATGCGTTTAATCGCGGTGGTTGGCGGCATGTTTTTATTTGCTTTCGCGTTGGTGCCACTGTATGACGTGTTTTGTGAAATTACCGGCATTAATGGAAAAACTCGCGGACAAGCGTTATATCAGGCAAAGAAAATTGATCGTGAACGTTTGGTCACGATTGAGTTTTTAACCAATGTTAATCGTGGTATGCCTTGGGAATTTAAGCCGACGGTCGGTTCTGTGAAAGTGCATCCAGGGGAGCTTAATGAAGTGACCTTTTATGCGAAAAATAAATCACGAGAAACGGTAATTGGTCAGTCGATTCCAAGTATTTCACCTGGTGAAGGTGCACTTTATCTGAATAAGACAGAGTGCTTTTGTTTTGATCAGCAGGTTTTGACCGCTGGTGAACAAATTGAAATGCCGATGAAGTTTTATGTCGATTCTGATATACCTAAAGATATCACTCACTTAACTTTATCTTATCAATTATACAACGTGACCGATGCGGTAAAATCTACCGCCGGTGCAACCAAATAATGCGAGCTTTGTCGCTTAGATGGAGAGGAAAATGAGTACTGAAAATCAAGAAAAGTACGAAAAGTATTATGTGCCAGAGCAGAGTCCTTGGCCTATTATTGGTGCCATCGGTTTATTTTTATTAGCCTATGGTGGAGCTAACTTTATTCAACAAACCACAGGCAAATATAATAATGATGGCTCAATGGGCTGGATCATTTTCAGTGTCGGTCTTGCTGTAATCATTTATATGATGTGGAGCTGGTGGCGTGACACCATTCGTGAATCAATGAATGGACTTTATAGTGCACAAATGGATCGCTCTTTCCGACAAGGTATGTTGTGGTTCATTTCTTCTGAGGTTATGTTTTTTGCGGCATTCTTTGGCGCTTTACTCTATGCCCGTCAATTGATAGTTCCTTGGTTAGGTGGTGAAGGGAATAATGCAATGACTCATGCATTATTGTATCCAGACTTTATTCCTCAGTGGCCGTTAACGACTACACCTGCTGGAGAAACGACAACTGCTATGGGGGCTTTTGGGTTACCAGCAATTAATACTGCGATTCTCTTAACCAGTTCTTGGACTTTGACCATTGCACATCATGCTTTAAAAGATGGTAATCGTAGTGCCTTATTAAATTACACTGCAATTACTGCTTTATTGGGAATTATTTTCTTGGGCTTACAGGCTTATGAGTATTATGAAGCTTATCATCACATGGGGTTAACCCTAGGTAGTGGTATTTACGGCTCAACTTTCTTTATGCTAACTGGATTCCACGGATTCCATGTAACGATCGGGACAATTTTCTTAATTGTAATGTCTGTGCGTTGTGCCAGTGGACATTTTACTAAAGAAAATCATTTTGCTTATGAAGCTGGCGCATGGTACTGGCATTTTGTTGATGTGGTTTGGTTGTTCTTATTTATCTTTGTTTATATTGTATAGGCTAATAAAATAACCGCTATAAATTAGCAAATTGCTTGGATAAGTAGAAAATATCCATAAAAAGCCGAAACTTGTTTCGGCTTTTTTTATGCATGAAATTCAGTTAATTTAAAATGAAAAATCCTTAAGGCTCCGATGTTTCGACTTTTTCACTGTTAACTTTGGGCAAACCATGAGGTTCAATTACGCCCGTATAAGCCCCAATAACTAGTAGTACAAAGAGTAAAATTGAAAGTCCGATGCGCCAGCTTAGATTTTTAACGGTGCGCTTTGAGTCTTTTTCTGTTGCCAGAAAATACAGGCTGCGAAACAGACTAAATAAAATTGCCAGCATAGCAACGATAATCAGTATTTTTATGAGCATTTTTTAGCTTTTCCTTTTGATTTGGGCTCTTGATCAAAGTTAATTAATGGTAGAATACGCCCCCCTGATTGGTTTTTCTAGTGGAGTTCGTATTTTTGAAGCACACCATTGAATATAACGTTGGTCGTTATCAAATACGAATTAATTTTTGGTTTTTGATTATTTTCCTGCTTGGTCAAACACTTCTCAATGAATTGGGGTATTGGCAGCTTAATCGAGCCAAAGAGAAACAACATCGTCTTGAACAATTAGAGGCTGGTGGGAAAACCGCAGTGAGTGATCTGGGTGAACTGACAGAAGCACAAATTGAACAATTTCAGTTAGTTAATCTGGAATTGTTATTTAGCCATAAGAAAATGCTTTATTTAGATAATAAAATTTATCAAAAACGTCCCGGCTATCATATTTTGCAAGTTGCAAAGGATTCTGGTTCAAATAAATATTTGCTGGTAAACCGAGGCTGGGTATTTGCTGGTGAGAGCCGAAATAGTTTACCTGAACTGGAATCCCCATCTCTTGATAATGTAAGGGAAGGAACTGCAGAAAATACTGTACCAGTGATTGCCAGAGTTTATCCTTTGGCAGAAGAAGCGATATCAACAGAATCGGCGGCGATTGAAACCTTTGCTAATGGGTATCGTTTACCTGTGTTAGATCTATCCATAAAAAGAATGTTGGAAGAGCGCTTAGGCGTTGAGTTAGAAAACTATATTTTGCGTTTAAACCCTGAAAGTAAAGCGGCTTTACAAACAAACTGGGTTTGGACGAATATGCCACCAGAAAAACATTTAGCTTATGCAATCCAATGGTATGCCTTGGCATTAGCATTTCTGGTTGTCAGTTTTATTGTATGTATAAAGAAAAGGTGATGACGTGGATTTTGAAGAAGTCAAAGACGGGTCTAAGCAAGGTAATGTTAAGAAAAATCGTTTAACGCTGATTGCGTTATTTGGAATATTTTTCTTACCAGTCATTATTGCTTATTCTGCTTATTTTGTCGGTTGGTTTGATGGCGCAACTCAAAATAAAGGTGAGTTGTTAATTGATAAAGAAATTTTGGATATTGAAGACTTTCTCATTGTACGCCCAAATGGGGAGCCAATTTCCGGTAAAGAATTTGAAACATTGTATTGGTGGATTCTGCCATTAGATCCTGAGACTTGCGACGAAGAATGCATCAATCTTAACTTGGTCACTCTTAACCAGACTTACATTGGTATGGGGAAAGAAACGGAAAGAGTGAAGCAGTTATTGGTATTACCAAAAAATAACACACTGGATACGGGAAAATTTCCAAAAGCTTATAGCGAATTTTCGGATACTGGTATCAAAGCATTACCAGAAACGCATAGTGGTTTAGGTAAGGATTTGCCGGCCAATTTTATTTATCTGGTGGATCCGTTAGGCAATATCTTTATGCGTTATCCATTGGTAGATAGTAAAGAGAAAGCACCGATAAGAAGCAGAGATTTACGCGAGGATTTGCGTAGGTTATTTAAGTATTCACGCCTTGGATAAAGTGTTTATAAAGTATTAATTTGAAGTTACGAGAACGAGATGAACAACAAAGTTGTAAGAAATATCACCATATTTGCCGCCTGTTTTGCCGTAGTCGTAGTGGTTTTAGGCGCATTTACACGATTAACTGATGCAGGACTGGGTTGTCCTGATTGGCCGGGCTGTTATGGTTTTATGCATATACCGACTCACGATCACCATATTGAAGCAGCTAATCAGGCGTTTCCTGAACAGCCCTATGAGTTTGCTAAAGCCTGGCCTGAAATGGTGCATCGTTATTTTGCAGGAACATTAGGTCTGATTGTACTTGGTTTAGCCATTATCAGTTGGATCAGTCGGGAAAAATT
>JAUIHB010000167.1 GCA_030432465.1 Gammaproteobacteria bacterium | reverse complement strand
GGCGCAATGTAGGGGTGGCCATTATACCTGCCGATGCCAAACTGCGGGCCCAGTGATTTTGGTGTCTCATATTTGCCATTAATCAAACGCGAATAGCGAATAGGGGTATCCATTTTGGGAATGAAAAAAAATGTCTGTCCACGATTATTTTGTTAGCAACCAACCTTTTAGTTTTTACTCACTATAAAGCCAGCACCCACGACATCGAAAAACTTTACTCATTAGTCAACAGTTTACACAACGACTTTAAAACAGCTTTTCCATTAACTAACGACAAAGAAAAAGCCCTATTCAAATTACTCCGTCGCGCCTACGTTAAAGCTCGCTACAACAAAACCTACACCATTACCCAAGCACAACTGGAATGGTTAGCAGAGTGTGTTGAAAGACTTAAAACATTAACCGAAAAACTATGTCGTGAGAAGATTGAGAGTTTTTAAGTAGATAATAAAAAAATGAGCCTAAAAATTAAACCTGTATTTCGGTAGTAAACCTTTTTAGACACAAGAGTAATCAATTATCCTAATAAAAAATTTAACTATCTTTATTAAAAATCTTGCTCGGAAAAGTTCATATCTATGATTACTTGGACTTAAAAAAAATAGCAATAACAAACATCAAAACTATGTAGGCAAAGCCAATTAAATTACCTATTTTATCGACTACAGCATCACTAATTTCACCCCTTCCGCTTTGCAAAAGCGAGAGCTTTGTTTTTCTTGCCCCGATAACCGCCCAAAATGCTCCAGGTATTGATGAAATTGCCATCGACTTATAATCGTCTTCCCCTAAAGCTAGAAGCAAGAGAAAGAAAGGGATTGTTCCTGCAAACAACCACATAATACTATTTAAATATATCTTAAATAATTGTGTTTTCATTTTCTATACTCTTCTTCAGAATACCCTTTAATATTATGATTAAAAGCAAAAATTTTTCTTAACTTACTTAGTCAATGATAATCAAAATTTACCCTCACTTGAGGCATTAATTATCTTTATTTAAAAACTTAACTAGAAAAGTGACTGTCCGAAATAACTCTGCTACAGAATAATTCGGCAAAAAGTATGATGGTAAAAAAGTAAACTACAGGTTACGACAAAATCGCTCGGTAATTATACCGTCAGGTTCCCTTGGTAATCACACTAATTCATTTAATAAGTATTTTTTCTGTCATCATCACTAATTCTTGATCATACCCTTCCCAATTATTTAACTTTAATAATAACTTCGACTTTTCTTCTTCAGAAAGATATACCGAAAATAATTTCAGTAGGCTAATATCCCTAACATAAAATACTATTTCGAAAGCAGTAACACCGTCCTCACCTTCTTTTCCTGGCGAATAACCAATTGCTAGTAAGTACTCAACTTCCCATTTAACAATAATCGATTGTGAATAACTAGATGACTTTTTAATAAGGGAGTCTTCAGGGTATAAAACTAATGGATATACCCTAAATGCAACAGCACATAAGACCATCATCCCACCTAAAAGCTTAGACTTTCTTAATTTAAAAGTTCTCATTAGTTGCACCCAAGAACATTAGACAAACCAGTACCTATAATCTCCCCATCAGTCAATTATAGACAGCCACTTTACTGTCAATTTCCTACACGTTCAATCGTTAATTACTCAGGTATTTTATCTCGTATTTCCGATTTAATGATATGTTCCGGTTTGTAACAATAAATCTCCATTCAATTTATCAAGGACGATAAATGACTATTCCCCAAAAAGAGCAAATTGACCCAGAAATACCCGGTTATTATCATTTAATCAGTCGTTGTGTGTGGCGGACTTTCCTGTGTAGTTTGGATCCTGATACAGAAATTAACTACAAGCATCACCGTCGATGGAATGAAAAACAGAAAATGGTATATTTATTAAACAAGATAAAACAGATAGTCGATGCTGTAGAAACCTCGAAATCTAAAAAATACTAGGAAACGAATTAGGAATATTAGTAAGCATTTTCAATTTAGGTGGTACCAGAGGCCGGACTCGAACCGGCACACTATCACTAGCGGGGGATTTTGAATCCCCTGTGTCTACCAATTTCACCACTCTGGCTCAAAATTGAGGATGCAATTATATCGGATGTTTCATCGAATGCAATCTATCTGTAATTCTTTTTTAGTTTTTTTCAATTATCCGATTAAACATTAAACAATTGTTAAATAAATGGGACTAAAGAGTCTCAAAATCTTCTGGTCTACCTGCACCATAGCGTTTTACTTCTGGGTAACCTTCAAGTAAATCAATTACTGTTGTTGGTTCTTCACTCACCCAACCGCCATCAATAATAAGATCAACTTTTCCATCTAACACGCTTTGTATTTCTTCAGGATCAGATAAAGTCACATTGCTATCGGGCATTATCAAGCTGGTTGTCATTAGTGGTTCACCTAAAGATTCTAACAATGCCAATGCAATTTTATGCTGTGGGACTCTAATTCCGATAGTTTTCTTTTTAGGGTGTTGTAACCGATTAGGAACTTCTGCTGATGCACGTAATATAAAAGTATATGGACCAGGTGTGTGATTTTTAAGTAAGCGGAATGATGCATTATCTACTCTGGCAAACATTGCTAATTCCGATAGATCTCGACACATTAAGGTAAAGTTATGTGATTTGTCTAATTTTCGTATTCGTCGAATTCTATCTAATGCTTTTTTATCACCTATGTGACAACCCAATGCATAACCTGAGTCAGTTGGATACACTATTAACCCACCATTACGAATACAAGCAACAGCTTGAGAAATTAATCTTGCTTGAGGATTTTCAGTGTGTATCTCAAAAAATCGAGTCATCAGTTAATAGCCTTATCTAATTCTAACTAAAGCAAACTATCATTGTAAAAAATTATTTTCAGAATTGCAGGTATAAACAATCAGTTTAAATTAACCATCTAGTATTACAGTCATCGATATTCATTAGAAGAATACTTCATTAATCATAACATGATAAGCGCCATTAAGCTTGAATCAACTTCTCAACAACATGTGGAATGTTGCTATCTATATGCGGAAAACGTCCTAAATCTGTCCACTTTAAATCTGGATAATGAAAATCCGAGCCGCTAGAAGCTAGCAATTGGTTATTTTCGAGCTGTATTTTTAACCAACTAATTTTGTCTGCGTTTAGGCTAGGGTAAGACAGCTCAAGTGCATCTCCCCCGCTTTGCGCAAAATCCTGAATTAAAAAAGCTAACTTTCGATTAGACAACGGATATCTTGTTGGATGCGCCAATACTGCAACACCACCAGCTTGATGAATTAAGGAAATTGCTTTATCCAGAACTACCCAATCTTTGGATATTTTAATCCGTCCTTGCTTTCCAATATATTTTTTAAAAGCCTGCTGTCGATCAGATACATAGCCTAATTTAACCATAACGCCAGCAATATGGCTTCGTGTAATAACTTGTTTAACATCTTGCTGACATTTATCTAAAACACCAGAAATACCTGCTTTACATAACTTTTCATCAATTAGCGAAGCACGCTCCCAGCGTTTCTCCTGTTGTATTTTTAGCGCTTGATTTAAGCGTTCACACTGGTAATCAATACCTAAACCAACTATGTGCACTTCACCATACTCGGTAAGCGCTGAAATTTCTAACCCATTAATTAATCGAATTGGGAGCGCATTTTCAGTAATATATTTATGTGCTTCTGCTAATCCAGAAACGCTGTCATGATCGGTCAAAGCGAGATGTGTGATCTCTCTATCCAAGGCATAATCAATTAACCTCTCAGGTTCTAATGCTCCATCGGAGTAATCACTATGACAATGAAAATCAAATTTAATGCTCAAATTATATACCGTTCTACTTCTCGTTGGTCAACCTAAACCTAATATTCATTGAGATTATACACTCATCAGATACATTAGCCATAACGCCCGTATTTCCCATAGCCAGTCATGGTATTCCAAGTTATTATAGACGCTAATTTTATTTATCAATTGTTGGGACATTTTTTATGAAATTGCTTTTTGATTATTTGCCTATAGCCGTTTTTGTCGGCATTTACTTTTATAGCAATTCAGAAACACCCATGTATCCCGCAGTGCAAGGCTTGATAGTTGCTTCTATCATTCAAACTATTGGTTCTCGGCTTCTCACCGGTAAATTCGAAAAGCTCCATCTATGGGTTTTACTGGTTACTATTGTATTTGGTGGAATGACTCTCGCATTTAGAGATCCTGCGTTTGTGCAATGGAAAGCGAGTGTTGTACTTTGGTTAACCGCAGGTGTTTTTCTTTTTCGCCAATTTGTGCATAAAAAGTACCTTATTCAAGATATGATGCAAGCGGCTATTGATGAAAAATTAAATGTGCCTAAAAAAACTTGGATGAGTGTTAATTTAATGTGGCCAATTGGTTATATTTTATTTGGCTTTATTAACTTGTATGTCGCTTTTAATTTTTCCGAAGCTTTTTGGGTAAAATTTAAACTTTTTGGGTTATTCGGTTTCACTCTATCTTTGTTGATTTTTACGATTGTTAAGTTGTACCCATACCTTTCTTTAGAAGGTGAGGACAAAACAGAAGAGAAAAGCTCTTCGGCTGTAGAAAAAATGAATCAACAAGAAGCCACTAACGACAAGCAATAAAAATTTATCAAATTAACCTTTGTTTTTAAAAGGAATGAGCAATGTTATATGCCATTATTTCTCAAGATATAGAAGATAGTTTAGCATTAAGAAAAAGTGCCAGAGCAGCACATCTAGAAAGGTTAGAGTCATTAAAACAACAAGGTCGACTTATTCTTGCCGGCCCACATCCTGCAATTGATAGTGATGATCCGGGAGAAGCAGGTTTTACTGGCAGTTTAATTGTAGCAGAATTTGATGATTTAGAATCTGCGCAAAGTTGGGCTGACACAGATCCTTATATAGCCGCTGGCGTCTACCAGTCAGTTCAGGTAAAACCTTTTAAAAAAGTTTTACCCTGAAACACTCACAGTTTAACTCCTTGGCGATTAATTTTTTAACAAGAGTCATTTCATTATTATGGACAACACCCAACGCATTCAAAAAATGCAAGAACTACTAACACAACAATTACAACCCAGTCATCTCGTTATAACCGATGATAGTCACTTACATGCAGGTCATGCCGGGGCAAAAGGTGGTTTAGGTCACTTTACAGTGGAAATAAAAAGTCAAAGACTTGAAGGTGCAAGGCCAGTAAAACAGCACCAGCTAATTTATGCCGCATTGGGAAACATGATGCAAACGGACATTCATGCACTTGCAATAAAAATAATCCAGTAAAACATTAGGGCTTACTCTAAGCTTAGCTAGCAATGGACAATTACGTTAACACTTACCTGTCTTTAGTTAACAGAAATACGAATCATAAAAAAAGCGCACAAACAGTGCGCTTTATATGCCCAATCTAATTTTGTGGACAAAAATTTTAAAGAGAGAAAAGGCTTTCTTACAGCAAGAAACAGCAGTTATAACGAACTAACCCAGTCAGAATACTGACTGAGCAGTCTAAGTAACCTGCTCAGAATTTAACTATCAATAAAAATTAAACGTTAAATATGCTCGACAAAGTCAAACCTTGTCTTTCCAACATAAAGCGTAATCGACGTAACGCTTCAACTTGGATTTGGCGTACTCTTTCGCGAGTTAAGCCAATTTCCATACCAACATCTTCTAAAGTTGCCGCTTCATAATTAAGTAAACCAAAACGTCTAGCTAAAACTTCTTTTTGTTTTTCACCTAGTTGGTTTAACCAGAACTCAATGCTTTGCTTTAAATCTTCTTCTTGCAGACGTTTTGAAGGCCCGCATTCTCTTTCATCGGCGATAGTATCCAATAATGGTTTATCATTATCTGCGCCAATCGGGCAATCCACAGAAGAAATACGTTCATTTAAGCCTAACATTCTAGCAACAGTTTCAACGGGCTTACCAAGTTTCTTAGCAATATCTTCAGCTGTTGGTTCATGATCCAGCTTTTGTGCTAGTTCTCTAGAAGCACGTAAATAGACATTTAACTCTTTAACAACATGAATAGGTAGGCGAATAGTACGCGTTTGATTCATGATGGCACGTTCGATTGTTTGACGAATCCACCAAGTCGCGTAAGTGGAAAAACGAAAGCCTCTTTCGGGGTCAAATTTTTCAACCGCTCGAATTAAACCAAGGTTTCCTTCTTCAATTAAATCAAGTAAAGCTAGACCGCGGTTATTGTATCGTCTTGCAATTTTAACCACTAAACGTAGATTGCTTTCTATCATACGCTTTCGAGAAGCTTCACATCCTTTGAGGGCTTTACGGGCAAAGTAGACTTCTTCTTCGGCGCTTAATAATGGTGATGCACCAATTTCGCCTAAGTACATTTGAGTCGCGTCAAATCCGCCTTCGCGGCGGCTAGTATCAGCCTTAAACTTTTCCTGGACCTCTATTTCTTCTAGCTTTTCAGCGTCAGGTTCTAAAAGCTCAATATCGTCACTACTCAATGGTTTTACTTTTTTTAGGTTTTGTTTTGCCATTTTTTGCTCTCCACCATGAGGACATTTGTCCCAGAAAACACGAAGCCAATCAATCAGAAAAGACCAATCAACTCCCTTTCACTGCTCGACTACATTAACACGCAGAATTTCTTTATTATTTCTTGGTATTATGTGGTTCTTAATAGCTACACCTATTTCTATCGGCAACTTTTAATATAACTTTAAGATTTCTAAAAAAAATTTTTAATTTTTTTCTGGCAAATAATTTAATGGGTCTACAGGCTTACCTTTATAACGAATTTCAAAGTGTAATTTGTCTGAAGAAGTACCACTACTTCCTACATCTGCTATTCGTTGTCCTGCATTAACATATTCATTTTCGGAAACATGAATCTTCTCATTATGAGCATACGCGCTTAAATAATTATTGTCATGTTTTATAATTACCAAATTACCGTAACCTCGTAAACCGTTACCTTCGTAAACAACTCTGCCTGGAGCTGTTGCTCTTACAGGCTGGCCTTTAAGGGCTGCAATATCCAAACCTCTATTAGCATTTAACTGGTTAGAAAATTTTGCGATAACTCGTCCATTTGTAGGCCAAATCCAATTTAATCCAGCACTTTTTCCTTTTTGGATACCAGTTGTTTGCTTCTGTATACTCGTGACGATTTTTTTCGTATCAACTTTACGTGGAGGTAAAGTTTTTTGAATTTTTGCGTCTTTAATTGTGTTACGAGTGAAATTTGATTTTGGATCAATTACTGACGAATTATTTGTTAGTGCAACAACTTTTCTGCTGCTATTCACATTTTTTGGGGGAGTATTATTGACTGATGGGATTTGAGCGGGTCTTTGAAGTACTTCTTCATTTAAAGCACCAATCAAAGAATTGGCTTGAAAAACAGGCGTGTTATTATTAGATTCTAATAATAACTTTTGACCTGGGTAAATAGTATTACCTCGAATTTTATTAATTTTAACTAGATCTTCCACACTAACAGCATTTTCCCAAGCGATAGCAAATAAAGTATCACCCGGCATAACTGTGTGAGTTGTTTTTATTTCATTTGAATTTGAATATGAGTTTGAAAAAGTGTAGCCAGTTAAGTCACTTTCCGATGTATGACTTGCGCGAGTATATTTTTTACTTTGAATGTTCTTATTTGGAGTATTTTTATGGGTGTTATTAGAGGTTTTTGCATATAAATCATAGACAGGCGCTGGCGCATGACTTGAGCAGCCAAAAATACTGCAACTAAGCAATAAATGTAATGTAAATTGCTGTTTTTTACTTAACTGTTTCACCACATAGCTTCCTAAAATCCAACTCTTAACTGAAACGCTTAATAATTTGTACGCAGTACTTTTATTAACTTAGTGCCCTCTTATAAATTTTTATCACCAATAATCAACTCAAAGGACAAAAATCACACTACAAAAGAACAATTATCGTACACACTTGAGAAATCAAATTAACTAAATGCTTTAAATCTTTGTTTTATATAAAGGTTATATATATTTGTACAACAAATAACCTAAAATAGCAACTATTACTAACCCCCAACCTAAATAATCGACGATCTGATGGAGTTTTTTCTCCATTTTCTCTCCGCCAAGCTTCATTAGTGCCGCCACCAGATAAAATCGACCCGCACGTCCAATTAATGAAGCCACAACAAAAGGCAGCAACGCCATATTTAAAGCCCCAGCACTAATGGTAAATACTTTGTAGGGTATAGGTGCAAACCCAACCACAAAAACAACCCATACGCCATATTCAGCAAACCAAACAACCGATTTTTGGTAAGTTTCAATATAATGGAATTCGACTAGAAGCGGCTCAATCAAACTTTCAAAAAAGAACATCCCTAAAAAATAACCGAAAACGCCACCAATCACGCTGGTTATAGTTGCCACAAAAGCGTAGTACCAAGCCTTATCTAAACGTGCCAGGCACATTGGAGCCAACATAACATCGACAGGAATAGGAAAAATAATTGACTCCGCAAAGCTCATGATCCCTAAATAATAAACCGCATATTGATGTTTTGCCCAACGCAGACAAGTTTCATACATTTTGGTAAAAATTTTCATCCAACAGTTCC
>JAUIHB010000166.1 GCA_030432465.1 Gammaproteobacteria bacterium | reverse complement strand
ATCTTTGGTGGCATATTTGAAAGACTTCCCAATCTTAAAGTTGCTTTTGCCCACGGCGGAGGCTCTTTTCCGTCAACCATCGGACGTATTGAGCACGGTTTTAATTGCAGGCCTGATTTAGTTGCTGTTGATAACGATGTTAATCCAAGAAAGTATTTAGATAAATTTTATCTGGACACTTTAGTTCATGATCCAGCCATGCTGAATTATTTAATCAAACTGATGGGGGCTGACAGATTAGCTTTAGGTAGTGATTATCCTTTTCCTTTAGGTGAGCTTGAGCCGGGAAAATTAATCAATCAATCAATTACCGATAAAACCACTCGAGAACGTTTGTTAAATGGTACAGCGTTGGAATGGCTTGGCTTAGAAGCCACCCGCTTTATTCGTCAATAAATAGGTTTGAATATTATGAAAATCCAACTAACCATTGATGGGAAAAACTACCAGGCCGACTTAACTCAACAACAAAGTATCGCCATCACATTAAACCTGAATGAGCGACAACCCAGTCATTTTGGTGCACCTAGAGCAACTAGTTTAACACTTGAAAGTGAAAAATTTATTGGCGACACTCAACGTGGTGGTAGCTGTAATGTCAATCAGCTTACATTAATCCCACATTGTAATGGAACGCATACCGAATCGGTTTCACATATTGTGAATGAACCCATGGCAGTGTTTGATGCGATACCACAAGCATTATTTCCTAGTGTACTTATTAGCATAAAACCTTTATTAGCATCTCAAATTGATGAGCAATATATCCCCTGTTTTGATGCTGAAAATTTAGTCATCACAAAAGCTCAACTCGAAAAAAAACTCAGCTTTTTTTCTGACGAGCAGCTCACGGGTTTAGTGATCCGAACAATACCGAACTTAACAGAGAAACGACAGGCTTGTTATGACGAAAACAACTATCCAGTTTATTTAACTAATGATGCTATGCAATATCTATGTTCCAGAAAAGTACAACATTTAATGGTCGACTTCCCATCAGTTGACAAAATGTATGATGAGGGAAAACTCAGCAATCACCGAATATTTTGGCAAGTAGAAGCAGATAAAAAAAGCATGAATGAAAATACTTTAAAGTATAAAACCATTACTGAAATGATTTTTGCTGCTGATCAACTAAAAGATGGTTTTTATTTATGCAATCTGCAAGTTTCTCAAATTGCAACCGACGCATTACCGTCACGTCCTATATTGGTTCCTCTCGAATCGACGAATATTTAAGAAATAGCTAAGAGAATTTAATCATGTCATTTGAAAACAGTTTAAACTACGCCCAACAACTTGATGCGCAAGATCCGATCGCTCATATGCGGGATTCGTTTCATATTCCACAACAAGAAGATGGAACGGATGAGATCTATTTGTGTGGTAATTCTTTAGGCTTACAGCCAACGAAAGTGAAAGATTATTTAGACTTTGAGTTATCACAATGGCAAAAATATGGTGTGAAAGGACATTTTACCGGTAATTTTCCCTGGATGCCTTATCATGAATTTTTAAGTGAAGGCTTTGCTGAACTCGTTGGAGCAAAATCAAGCGAAGTAGTCGCCATGAATTCGTTAACAGCAAACTTACACTTTATGATGGTAAGTTTTTATCAGCCGACCCAAACTCGTTTTAAAATACTTATCGAAGATCATGCTTTTCCTTCAGACCACTATGCTGTTGAGTCACAAATAAAGTTTCACGGCTTTGATCCAGAAGACTCAATGATTTTAATCAAACCTAGAGAAAATGAAACCAGCATTCGAACTCAAGATATTTTGGATGTTTTAAAAGAGCAAGGTGAAAGTATTGCGCTTGTTCTGTTGCCAGGTGTTCAATATTACACAGGGCAAGTTTTCGATATGCAAACTATCACTCAAGCTGCTCAACAAAAAGGCTGTAAAGTCGGCTTTGATTTGGCACATGCAACCGGTAATGTAGCGATGCAATTACATGACTGGCAAGTAGACTTTGCTTGCTGGTGCAGCTATAAATATTTGAACTCTGGTCCCGGCTCTATTGCTGGATGCTTTGTTCATCAAAAACATCATGGTAATAAAGATCTTCCTCGGTTTGCTGGTTGGTGGGGACATGACAAAACAACTCGCTTCAAAATGGAAAATCATTTTAACCCTATTCAAAGTGCCGAAGCCTGGCAGCTATCTAACCCTCCAATTTTATCATTGGCAGCGATTAGAGCTTCGCTTGATACTATAAAAGAAGCCGGTGGCATTAAGGCTCTCACTAAAAAATCACGTCAACTTACCGACTATTTACGTTTTTTATTAAAAAATGAGTTAGGTGATAGTATACAAATACTCACCCCAGAAGCACCTGAATCTTATGGCTGCCAGCTAAGTTTAACTGTAGACACACACGGACTCGAAGGAAAAGTTGTGTTTGATCGTATAGAAAAAGCTGGTGTCACAGGAGATTGGCGACATCCCAATGTTATTCGTGTCGCACCAGTACCTTTGTACAACTCATTTACTGACTGTTATCGCTTTGTGCAAATTTTAAAACAAAGCTTAAAAAACACTTAGGAGTTTACTGTGGCACAACAAAAAATCACATTAATTGGCGCAGGACTCGTTGGCAGTTTATGCGCTGTATTTTTAGCTAAACGCGGCTATCAGGTTGAAATTTTTGAGCGTCGGGCAGATATGCGACAAGAAAAAATCTCCGCCGGTCGCTCGATAAACTTAGCTCTGGCTAACCGCGGAATTCACCCATTGAAAAAAGCAGGACTCATGCAACAAGTAGAGAAAATGCTAATTCCAATGAAAGGCCGAATGATCCACAGTTTAGAGGGAGAACAGACATTACAACCCTACGGCCAGACAGAAGCAGAAGTTATTTATTCAGTTTCTCGTGCTGATTTAAACATTTTGTGTATGAATGCAGCAGAAAAGGAAGGGAATGTAACTATACACTTTAATCAAAATTGCTTGGCTGTCAACTTTGAGAGTAATGAAATTTTATTTAGAGATGAAATCACCGGCAAAGAATACCAACATAATTTTGAACATATTATTGGTACGGACGGTAGCGCATCAGCGGTAAGAGAAGCAATACATCAAAAAGAGTCTGCTAATAACAATCTTGAGCCTTTAGGTCATAGTTATAAAGAACTTTCGATACCAGCAGATAAGGATGGCAACTTTCAGATGGATCCTAATGCTTTACATATCTGGCCACGTGGTGGCTATATGTTAATTGCGCTCCCCAACATGGATGCAAGTTTTACTGTCACCTTATTTATGCCAAATGAAGGTGAGATTAGTTTTGATGCTGTTAAAAATAAAACTCAATTACAGCAATTTTTTCAGCAACACTTTCCTGACACATTAGCCATTATGCCTGATTTGAGTGATGAGTTTTTTAATAATCCTACAGGAAAATTAGCAACAGTTCGCTGCTCACCTTGGCACTATCAAGACAAAGCTTTGCTCATTGGAGATGCAGCGCACGCCATTGTACCTTTCCACGGTCAAGGCATGAATTGTGGCTTTGAAGATGTTTTTGAATTTGATTGTTTAATCAAACAGTATTCAGGAGACTGGTTAAAAATTTTTGCACATACGGAAATTCAGAGGAAACCCAATGCTGATGCAATTGCTGATATGGCGATTGAAAACTATATCACCATGCGAGACTCAGTACGAGATGAAAAGTATCTCTTAAAAAACTCACTGGCTTTTGAATTAGAAAAGCGTTTCCCTGATTATTTTTGCCCGCGTTACTCTATGGTAATGTTCCATCGACTCCCTTATCAGGAAGCCTTACGGCGCGGCAAAATTCAAGATGAAATTTTAGATGAGTTAGCCAAGGATATTATTGAAATTTCACAAGTAGATTTTAGTTTTGCTCAAACAATCATAGAAAGCCGATTAAGCAAAGTTTTGTTAAACCCTACTCCCTAAAAGATACTTTGTCAGGTATATTAACAAACCTAAGACTCAAGCTTGTATTAACATAAGTCAACAGACAAGCTTGACACACAGGAAATTTGGCTCTAATTTTGAAAGAGTTAATAATAAGGAAAACCAATGAGTTCTGTAAATATCCCTTGCCCAACCTGCCAGAAAGAAAATCCATACTCTGCACGTTTTTGCACAAGCTGCGGGAATAGTTTAGCCCAAGCCAGCGACACCCCATATGCACCTCCCGGTCAACATCAAGCTCCATCAATGGCGAGCGATTATATTTATGCAGGCTTTTGGAAACGCTTTGTGGCTTATATTATTGATGTCATTATTTTCACGGCTATTTTTATTATAACTATAATTGTTTTAGGTACTGGCACAGCAAATAGTGGCATGAATGCAACAGCTTTTTTAGTTGGGATTGGGGTTAATTTTTTATATCTCATTGTTTGGTGGCTTTACTTTGCACTACTTGAAAGTTCTTCAGGTCAGGCAACACTGGGCAAGCGAGTACTTGGAATAAAAGTCACCGACATGCATGGACAACAGCTTAGTTTTATGCACGCCGCAGGCCGCCAGTTATCAGGAATTGTCACTCAATTTACTTTCCTCATTGGCTATCTAATGGCTGCTTTCACAGGCAAGAAACAAGCGCTGCACGACATGATCGCCAGTGCAGTAGTGGTTAATAAACACTTTAGCCCGCAGCAAATACAAACCGTTAATCAAAACCCACCACCAGGAATGTCGGTAGCTGCGGTAATAGGCGTTGTTTGTTTAGTACTAATTATACCTGTAGGTGGAATTATTGCGGCAATAGCTTTGCCTGCCTATCAAGATTATATTGTACGAGTCAAAGTTTCTGAGGGGTTGGTACAAGCTTCAACAGCGAAAACAGCAATGGTTGAGTACGCCGAAGAAACCGGTTATTGGCCAGTTTCTTTTGAACAAATACAAATAGACACTAATCAGATGAGAAATGAGAATTTCTATGTTCAGATTGATAATAACGGCACATTGGTAATCCAATTTAATCAACCAGAAAGTGTTGCTGGGGAGCGTATATATCTTACTCCTGAATTAACCAATACAGGAAATTATGATTGGCACTGCGACGGCTCAGAGATAGAAAATAGATATTTACCTCCTTCATGCCAATAATAAAACCATGTCAGCTGTAAAAGAGATTTAGCCCTTACAATTAAGCACGTGCCTGTATGTACGTGCTATTTCTTATGTTTGGGTTAAATAAAAAAGGCGGGGCTATTGAAACTGGATAATTGATTTGGATGATATTGATCAATAAGTAGTTAGAAGCACTTTAAACATTCAGCCAATACTCAACCATTTCTTTTAAACTCTGTAACTGAACCGGTTTATTAATCACATCATTCATACCCGCTTCTTTACATTCAATATCAATACCATTAACCACATTTGCAGTTAATGCAATAATTGGTAGTGTTTCATAAATTCCAGCTTTAGCCCGAATTTTTCTTACCGCTTCAAAACCATCCATAATAGGCATCTGGCAATCCATAAAAACCAACTGATAAGAATTTTTTTCAACCAAATCAATGGCTTGTAGGCCATTTTCAGCAATATCTGCTTCATAACCAAGTTTTTTCAAAAATAAGCTCGCAACTCGTTGGTTAGCAAAATCATCTTCGACGACTAATATTTTTGCTGTCATAATATAAACCTACTCGTGAAACCGGCTGACAAAAAACAGTGCGGTTTTCTTTATAAAATGCTTACGACATTTTTGCTAATAGAATACCACAAAATATACTCAGACCGACCCAATTATTATTTAAGAAAGCATTGAAACAGCGCTCTGGTTGCCGGTTACGACAAGAATAAATTTGCCATGCGATAAGTCCCGAAGCAGTTATCAAACCTATGTAATACCAAAAATTTAATTCAAAGCTTTGACCCACAAGCAACATACCGAAAATAAAAAAACCTTGTACTATTCCTATAATTTGCAGATCTGCTTCACCAAACAGTATGGCAGTGGATTTAATACCAACTTTTAAATCATCCCGTTTATCCACCATGCCATAGAAAGTATCATAAGCTAAAACCCACAATAAATTAGCTACATATAATAACCATGCCGACTTGGGGATTTCATTATTCGTTGCTGCAAATGCCATTGGTATAGCCATGGAAAATGCAGCTCCCAAAACCACTTGTGGAAAATAAGTAATTCGCTTCATAAAAGGGTAAGCAGTTGCAATGATTATTGCAATCACAGAAAGAAATAATGAAAGTGTATTCAGTGCCAAAACCAGAAAAAATGCCAACAACGACAATACTAAAAATAAAATTAATGTCTCTTTTTCTGTAACCTTACCACTAGCCAGAGGCCGAGACACTGTACGTGCGACTTGTCCGTCCAAATTTCTATCAGCAAAGTCGTTAATAACGCACCCGGCAGACCGCGTTAGAAAAACCCCTAAGGTAAAAACAATCACCATCCATGCTTGCGGCATCCCATCGGTCGCAAGCCACAGCGCCCAAAGCGTAGGCCAGAGCAATAATAGTATGCCTATGGGTTTATCCACCCTCATTAGCAATCCATACTGCACAAACTGCCGCTTCCACTCAGGCTTAATCGTGAAACGGTTAAACCAACGATAAACATCGTCTAGCATTTCTTTAAACGTTCCCCAGAAGGTAATGTTCGAACGACTCTTTTTGTTGGCTGAAACGTTATTTTTCGGCATAAATTTTTATCGTTTATATCATTTAAACTATTGGCAATTTTTATTGTTGTAAATAGGACAGTCGGGCAAGAAAACTTCACATACCATTAACGGCCCATATTCGAACTCAAAAATAGAGCGCCTTAACCAAAGCGGCGAATCTATCTGCATATTAAGCTGGCTGATCGACTCAGGTAAATCACGAGTTTTCTCTACCGTCATCTGACTGCGTATTGCTCCATTGCGACCAAACAAGATCTTTCCTATCGGCGCTTCATTCAGCATCGATATTCGCCGAGCATTGCCCTGCAATGTCCGCATTGGCACAATTGTGCGTGCAAATAACCAATTTTCTGTTGAAGTGCCCATTTTTATCTCGCGAACCAAAGCCACTTGACGGAACTTGATATCCAGAACTCGCCTTTCCTCAGGCAGAACGTACTCTCTTGCCTGCTTTAAACGGGTTAAAGTAGGCTTTACGCCCATTGCCTGCTCAAAACGCCCCGTTAGACTACCGCGATCACTTAACAACGCAAAGGTTTTGGGATTCAATGACGACTCTTTTCTATTTATCTTAATTGGCCGAGATTATATCAAAATGGCCACAATTAATGGCATTTTTTGCAGCTAACTTGCAGTTTCTGTTAAAAATCTTTATAAATGCGGCTTAAACTTAGGAATAACACAAAGAGCCTTTAAATGAAGAAGTGGGAATGTATAGTTTGCGGTTGGATATATGATGAAGCAAAAGGTTGGCCAGAAGACGGCATAGCCCCAGGAACTGCTTGGGACGATGTTCCAGAAGACTGGCTTTGTCCCGATTGTGGTGTGGGCAAAGAAGATTTTGAAATGATTGAAATTTAATCTACTCGATTGAAAAACACACATCTCAAGTAACTAACTTAAGTCACCAATTTGTCTCAGAACGGCTTTTTTTCGACTATACTTGGCTCAAACTAAATAAATTTTGTTTGAGCTTATGTTTCGACTAATTCTATCTACTCTATTGATTTTTATGCTTTTTTTTCCACCCAGTATGATCCTGCAAGCAGCAGAAGAGACTGAAGCCGCTGAAAAAAGTGAAGAAAATAAAGAGCCTGTTCTTTACTATGAAATTCATCCCAACATATTAACTTTTTATCAAAATACAGGACGAAAAATAGGCTACATCGTCGTACAAGTACAAGTAGTTGTGAGAGGTCAGGAAAATTACGACTTAATTGAGTTTCATTTGCCACTTTTGCAAGACGCTTTAACCGACTTTTTTAATCGTCAGGATAAAGCAGTTATACATGACTTACAGCAAAGAGGGATGCTTCGTACTCAGGCTAAAGAAAGAATTTCACAAGTATTAGAAGAAGAAATTGGCGAAAAAATTGTTGAGGATGTTTTGTTTACGCAATATGTTTATCAGTAGAGCTTATGAAAAAGTTCTACTGATAAACGTGAAGATAAAAATATCTCTGACCTAAGCTTTACACTTATTGTAAGATTATTCTAGAATCTATTAATGTGGAAAGTTATTTCTCGTACCTAAAAAATAGCACTTATAGCTATCTTAATAAAAGTTAACCAAAACCAGGATAATAGTAACAACTGAGAATGCCGCTCGTAGAGCTATAACACTTAGTTACACCTCTTCCCAAAGAAGACCTACTTCCTCGCAAAAATATTCCTGCTCTACTCAAGGCTCTATCAAAAGCGAGAAAATTTTGAGAGTCAACTCCGCCTAGAAAATTTATAGGCCCCCCAGAACCTCCACCAACAGTAACATCCTCAACAACAAAAGGGTTACCGTCAGGAGCTCTTGATTTTTCAAAGTTAACCTGAAAAACCATTGTATCCACCCAACCGTCAGATGAAGTGTAATGATACTCTAAAACAACATTTGAGCCATCTGCTAAAATAACTGTAATATTACCATCGTACGTGAAAGCTTCAAAACTCC
>JAUIHB010000165.1 GCA_030432465.1 Gammaproteobacteria bacterium | reverse complement strand
CATGGAACCCACGTTGCGGGTACAGTTGCAGGAGAAAGTTATGGGGTTGCTAAAAATGCCACCATTCATGCAGTAAGAGTACTTGATTGCAATGGCGATGGCTCAAACTCTCAAATTATCGGCGGTATTGATTGGGTTGCTTCAAATGCTCAGCATCCAGCCGTTGCCAATATGAGCCTCGGCGGTGGTAATAACCCTGCCATCAATACCGCGACTCGAAATCTGATTAGTTCAGGGGTTGTCACCGTTGTCGCAGCAGGCAATAGCAATGATAATGCTTGTAATTATTCACCAGCCAATGAAAGTACCGCAATAACGGTTGCGGCTTCCAACAGCAATGATACTCGAGTGAGTCCGAATAACAGTTTCTGGGGCTCAAATTATGGCTCTTGTGTGGATATATTCGCACCGGGTCAGGATATCGTGTCTGCCTCTCATAATAGTAGTGGCTCAGCAACCAAAGGCGGAACCTCAATGGCATCACCCCACGTTGCTGGCGCTGCTGCACTTTATTTACAGGACAACCCTAATTCGACTCCGTCACAAACCACACAAGCACTCTTAAGTGCAGCTGTCCCAAACAAAATTTATGACGCCGCCGGCTCACCTAATTTATTGCTGCAGATAGCTACTGGTGGCGTTGATCCTGATCCTGATCCCGATCCAGATCCAACGCCAGGTGAACTTGTTAACAATCAACCCGTAACCATTAATGGTTCGAAAGGTGATAAAGACTATTTCACATTTGTTGTACCGTCAGGAAAAACTGCCACAATTAAAACTTCTGGAGGAAACGGCGATCTGGATTTATATGTGAAAAAAGGGAGTGCACCAACCGAAAGCAGTTATGACTGTCGCTCTTGGCAACCCGAGACTAATAACGAGTCCTGCACGCTAAATTCAGCTGGCACTTACCACATCATGGCACATGCTTATGCCAGTTACTCCAACGCACAAATTGTTGGTAAAGTTGCATCACAAAGTAACAATTGTAATGGAATACCTGCATGGAACTATTACGCTTATTACTATGCCGGTCAGGAAGTTATTTATCAGGGGAAACGATATAAAGCGTTATATAACGTTTATTACTACCCTCCAACTTCTGGGTATGGGTATGGGTATTGGTCTTTAGTCAGTAGCTGCTAATCATTATGTTATCCTCTTCAAAAGAGTACCCGACGTTTTAGATTTATCACGTCGGGATTTGGCAGTCTTAGTTGGCTGCCTTTTTTCTACTATTATAAAAATGAGATAACATTGCATTTAAAATTCTCTCTCGGATAACCCGTATCCAATCAACTTTTTATCTTAATCCCCCCAATAACCTACGAAATAATTTCAGTAACGCAGTTAAATATTCAATAAAAATACTTTTATCACAATTATGTAAATCGTTATAGGTTAATTTCGAATTTGCTTTTCCACATATCTGCTTCTACAATAAGTTGTTGGGTGTCACTAATACAGTGATAGATAACAGCTGGCTCTAGCTTAAACACTCTACTTTCTCTAAAAAGCCTCTTACACTAACTAATAATTTTAATAAAAGGTTTTATTAGCTATCTATGTATAACAAGAAAAATAACTACCATTGCGTTTCATTAACCACATTATTTTTCATTTATTTTTTTTATTCACCGTTCCTATCAGCTAACCAATTTAATTATACTTTTGAGTCTTTCACAACAAGTCAAGGACTCACACAAAATACCATTAATGATATTATTCAAGATCAACAAGGTTTTATCTGGCTAGCAACGTTTAACGGGCTTAACCGTTATGATGGCGTCAGAATTACTCAATTTGTTCGTGATTCGCCTAACACCCCCATTTTTGATAATGAAATTATTGATTTAGAATTAGCTGATAACGGAAGAATGTGGATTCTTTCTCGTCAATTCATTTTCTATAAGGATCAAAACCAACCATTTATAAAATTTATTGATCTGAAAAAACTGTATTTAAAAGAAGAAATTCGTACACATTCAAAAATAATCAGTAGGCCAGATAAAATTATCTTATTTCATAACCAAGGTGTAGTTGAGCTTTCATTGAGCGGTGATGTCATCAAACGTTATCCTTACGAGGGAAAAGAAAGACACGCTTGGCTTATTATGAAATCAGCTCCTCACAATAATGATCAATTACTCGCAACCCCTAATGGCTTATGGGTGTTAAAAGAAAACAGTGAATGGTATCAAAATGAACGCTGGCCGAGTTTTCTAAAGTTTGGTTTCCAACACACGCTGGTCAAAACTCCCGAGGGTTATATTATCTTTGGGCTTGAGTCGATGCACTTTCTGGATAAAGAACTCAACCTGATTTCTCAACGTACCTACAGTTTTTCCGGGCTTGATACTTTCCCCTTTAGAGCCTCCTTAACGAGCGATGGTACGCTTTGGATGACAACATTTGATAAGATTTTCCAAATCAACATGGAGGGTAATTATTTAGATGCCTCTTCCCTGCCATTGGCCACCGTTGCGCATGAGACAGGAGGCAGCGTTACGTGCTTTTTTATTGACGAAGCTGATGGTGTCTGGGTAGGAACATCAAATATTGGCGCTAAGTATCTTAATAAGAATTCTCAATATTTTAAAACACTTTACCGACCCCCAATCAATAATAGCCAGATATTTTCAGTAACCGCAATGGCTGAAGATGATCAAAACAACTTATTTATAGGAACCAGTGGCGGAGAAATTTATACTAAAAGCCCTCAGCAGCGGATGCAAAAGCTTTCCATTACTCAAAATAATATTCCCGTAAAAATAGGCAGGACAAGTGGAATTATTGCTAAAAATAATAATCTTTGGATAGGCTCATTTACGAGTTTGTTTCATTATGATTTAAAAAGTAAAGCTATCACTCGTTTAAGAATAAACAGTGAGCAATTTATGACGAATATCAACTCTATAGAATGGATTAACGACAAAATTTGGGGCGTTAGCATATTCCATGGTCCTTTTATACTCGATCCTATGACACAAAAAATTACGTTACTCGCTCAAAATAAAAACTGGAAAAAACAATGGACTCGCTTTCAATTTAATGATTTAGAAAAGCTCGGCGAGCACATATTCATGGTAACTGATCAAGGTAATATTTTGAAAGTTAATGAGGATATGAGCAAATTCGAACTGCTGGATGCGCTAAGCAGCCAAAAACAAGTGCTCTATCGGATTGTTTCCGATCACAACAACAAACTCTGGCTTTTAAGCAACGATACCCTTTATGAGTTTAACCCAATAACACAGGTCATTACGCCTCGTTTAAAAGCCTTCGATTATGAGCAAACCGCGTTTTATTCAATTTTACCTGAGAAAAACGATCTTTGGATAGGAGCAAGTACAGACTTAATTTACTATCAGACCACAGAGAATAACGTGATAAAGTTTTCTACTCGTGATGGTGCAATTAATGACGAATATAATGCGATTTCATTAAAAGGTGATACAAAAAATTTACTATTTTCAACAGTCAATGGCATCTTAAATGTTAATCTGGACGACCCTTTGCCCCATGTAAATATCGATCCACAAACCAAAATATCACAAATAATCAAATCGAAAATCGATAAAAAATCTTTTGAGCAATCAATTACCCAGTTAGCCACGAGCAAAACCGATTTTATTCTCAAATCGGGTGAGTCTCTATTATGGCAATTTTCTCCATCGCAGGTTTCTTATGCTGATCAATTAAAACTCGAATATCGAATTGGTCAAAATGCCTGGCACCCCATTCATAATTGGACTTTGCAGCTGACACAAGAGTACTTAAGGAGCGGAGAGAAAGAATTAGAAATACGTTCAGCTCAAAAGTTTAGTGATGACTGGCATACTAGTCATCAATTTAATCTTCAGGTTTACTCATCTTTGCAAATCGCACCGATTTATTACTGGTTAATAACCCTGATGTTATTTGTGCTCTTTTTGATCTATCTTATGCGCAGTCGTCAACTCAAAAGTAAAATTGCTGAAACCGTTCATCTGGAATTCAAACAAAAATCTCAAGAAATAATACAAGAACAACAAACCCTTCACCAAATTGCGGAAATTATTATCGCTGAGATGAAGACCTTCTATTTACTCTTGCGACCTCAGCTTATTCAGGAAGATACTCAGGCTTCTAACTCAAATCGCATTACAGGTCGTTTTATCAAGCTGTCGACTCAAATAGCTACTTATCAAACAAGTTATCTGACTAATAAGAAAGCGATCGAACTTAAGCCACTCATAAATCAATTAATAAAGCGATACATCCATTTGCCAGATGATTTTAATAAGCAATACCACGTCGAACTTAATGATGTTTCATCCAGAATATCCAGACATTTTTTAAAGCACCATTTCGCATTGATCGGTTTACTACTTCAGTCATCTCAGCCTAAATCACTGAGAATAATCTTATCCAAGCCGAGCGCAAGGCGTGCAAGCTTAAGCTTTCGTAGTCAACTTAATCCTGTGAAATCCGATCAATTTTCAATGAAAGCACAATTATTTTCTTCGCTCGCACAAATACTCGTGAACTGTGCTACCCCCTTAGGTGTGGATAGTGAGCTTAGGTTGACGCCTAGCTTAATTGAGTGGCAAATTACCTTTACCGCAACTCAACGGTGGCGCGAGAACGCAGATAATAAAACGGATAATGAGACGCAAAATCGCATTACTATTCTGGCAGATCATGAGTCCACAGAGCTACCAGAAGATAATTTGATATTAGTCAACCTGACCAATTTTATTTATCCCGATAACTTACTATCCGATGAGTTTTGCATCACGGCATATTCATCACTTGAGGATGTATTAACGGCCACCGCGATTGACTGCACAATATTAGTTGCCGTTGAAGAATTACCTCTGGAATCGTCTCAATTGTTAACTGAATTACGCGATAAATGCGACCAGCCGATTGTGGTTTGTTACGCCTACATAGCTCCTGAAATCATCGACTCGCTTTCACAGTTACCCAATATTTTACTATTACCAATTTCGATTACTTCCAGCGCGCTTTCCCCAGTACTTGAGTTTGTCAGAAATAAAACCCTGTTGTCTCAAGTTCCTCAGGAAAGTCAGGAACCTGCGACAATAGTCGTTGAGCAACTAGCTAATCAAGAGTCGCAAATAGAGCAGAAGCGCACAATAAAAGAGCCAACTTCAAAATCTTTCCATATGAAAAATCCATTAAACAATGAGTTACTCACTAAGCTCAATCAGTATTTAGAAACTTATTGTGCGGATGAATCTCTGGATGTCGAAAAAATCTCTTATGCTTTGCATTTAAGCTCACGCCATTTAGCCCGAAAACTAAAAGAATTAGTCAATTTATCGACCGCAGAATATGTTCGGCAGTACCGACTCAACAAAGCACTTGCCTTGTTGAATAAAGGCTATCCGATTAATCAGGTGGGAAAAATGACAGGTTTTTCATCACGCAATTATTTTTCAACCTGTTTTAAGCGGCATTTTGGTGTGACCCCGTCAGACTTCCGTAATATCGAGGAATAAAAACCACACCAAACTCAGTATAGTGATGGAATTGGGAAACTAATGTTTCAAGGCTTCCTGACGTTCTTTTTCATAATCATCATATGATTTATTAACTTTCTCCATACATTCATCATACTGTCCTGGTGGTAGTTTTAAACATCTATCTCTCTGATTAATTTGAGCATTTTCATAGATTGCTCTATTACTACATCCAAATACCGTTAGAACCATCAGTGACACTAATAATGTTCTCATTATTGTTTCCTATGCTATGGAGGTTAAAAACAGAATTAACCACACTTTGTCCGCGATTTTGACTTAGACTCTTGACACAAACAACTTACAGTTAAATTTTACGCATCTCAATAGACTTTCATAATCATAAAAGTTTCCGGAAAATATTAATTATTAACCGGTTTATCTGAGGAAGTACGTTTTCCTTTAGCGTAATTTACATCATACTGGAAATTTAAACTGCCGAAATCTTGTAGAAAATTATTATAACAGGCAGTTTAAATTGAGAAGTTAATTCAACTTTATCCCAAAAAAGAGTTCTCAGAACTACACAATCCCCAAATACCCGAAAAATATTTTATTTTTCTATTTGCTCACAATTTTGAGCTAAATAAATCTCTGAATGGTAATTTTCACAGTTTTTTAATTCATTCACTTTTCACAATTAAGCCAATTATTTGTCTGAAATATTAACTTTTTACACATTTTTCAGACATTTTGTCATTTTTTTTTAGAATATCTCAAGCTTGGCGCTATTTTATCCCTGCTTGACCGCTATTCATTTGTCATTTGTTAAAAATAGGCACTGAGCACGAAGCATCGCTCACCATTACAACAACAACTCTTTAATTAAAAAATAGAGGATAAACAACATGACTAAAAGCAGTAAAAAGACGCTGTGGAAGCTCCTTCCAGCAGCCGTCGGTGTCGCTGGGATTTTAGGCTCTTCCGCCTCAATAGCTAAAGCCCCTCTTTATTCAATGAATTCCGCTGATCGTATTGAAGATCAATACATTGTTGTATTCAAACAAAACACCAGTACTCAAGCGCTTTCATCTTCAGCATCACAGTTTGTTTCAACAGTCGCTCAAGATGTACAAAAAAATGCTGGTGTGAGTATAAAAAGTGAGTACTCACAAGTCCTACTTGGTATGTCAGTTAAAGCCGATGCAGCACAACTGGAAAAATTAAGAAATAATCCTTTAGTAGACTATATCGAAGCTGACCGTATGGTTTCAATCAACGGTGTTCAGTATAATCCACCTTCATATGGCCTTGATCGTATCGACCAAGTGAGCTTGCCACTAAATGATACCTATTCATATGCTAATGATGGAACAGGTGTTCATATTTATATTTTTGATACTGGTATAAACGCTAGCCATCCTGACTTTTCTGGTCGTATTGGTGCTGGGCGTGACTATATTGATAATGATAGCAATCCTCAAGACTGTAACGGTCACGGTACTCACGTAGCAGGTACTGCGGCAGGTGAAACCTATGGTGTTGCCAAAAATGCCACTATTCATCCGATACGTGTACTCGACTGTCAAGGCAGTGGCCCATGGTCAGGTACTATTGATGGTTTGGAGTGGGTAGCACAGAATGCTCAACGTCCTGCCGTTGTCAACATGAGTCTTGGTGGAGGCAGTACCAGTTCAGTTGACGCTGCAGTACGTAACTTGGTTAATTCAGGCATTGTCGCCGTTGTTGCTGCGGGTAATAACAATGCCAATGCTTGTAATTACTCACCAGCAGGTGAAAGTTCTGCGATCACCGTTGCCGCATCTAACAGTAACGATGCTCGCGTAAGCCCAAATAACAACACTTGGGGTTCAAACTACGGTTCATGTGTTGATATTTTTGCACCTGGCGCGCAAATATTATCAGCTTCGCACACGGGTAACGGCTCACGCACCATGGGTGGAACGTCAATGGCATCGCCACACGTCGCCGGTGCAGCAGCACTTTATTTACAAGATAATCCAAACGCAACACCTTCTCAAACCACACAAGCATTATTGAATGCTGCTTCTTCAGGTAAAATTTCTGATGTCGCAGGTTCACCTAACCTATTGCTTAAAGTGACTCAAGATGGTGGAAACCCTGATCCTGATCCAGATCCAGATCCAGATCCAGATCCAACTCCAGATACGCTGCAAAATGGTCAACCAATTACTGGTTTATCAGACGCTAGAAGAGGTGAAAAGTACTTCTCGTTCAGCGTACCAGCTGGTGCAACTGACATTTCAGTCAGCATTTCAGGTGGTTCAGGTGATGCCGATCTGTATGTTAGAAAAGGTAGCAAACCAACAGATACAGAGTACGATTGTCGTCCATATAAAGACGGTAATGAAGAAAGCTGTCCGCTACAAAGTTCTGGCGAATACTGGGTACGCATTCAAGCATATTCAGACTACTCAGGTCTAACATTGTCAGGTAGCTATACGCCTGAAGATGGAAACCCAGATCCAGATCCAGATCCAGATCCAAAACCAGGTGAGCTAGTTGATAATCAGCCAGTATCCATTAGCGGTAATGTCGGTGACAAAGATTACTTTACTTTCGTTGTGCCTTCAGGAAAAACGGGGTCAATTACAACTTCAGGCGGAAGTGGTGACCTTGATTTATTTGTTAAAAAAGGAAGTGCACCAACGGAAAATGATTTTGACTGTCGTTCAAACCAACCAACCAATGCAGAAAGTTGTGCATTGAATTCAGCTGGAACCTATCACATTATGGTTCATGCCTACTCGACCTACTCTGGCGCTTCTATTGTGGGTAAGTTAAGCTCATCTGATAATAGCTGTCAAGGGATCCCAAACTGGAGCCAAAACGTTCAATACTACGCAGGTCAGGAAGTGATTTACCAAGGCAAGCGTTATAAAGCCAACATGAATGTCTGGTACTTTTCGCCAACATCAGGCTTTGGATATTGGTCATTAGTCAGTAGTTGTTAATAAGAAGTTTTGCTTAATAAAAGAGTGACTAATAAAGCACCATTTTTCTCCAAAATCTCGATAAATTAGACTTTGAACGTCGAGATATTCGGCAGCCTTAACAGGCTGCCTTTTTTATAATTCAGAAAAAATATCAGTTAAATTTTATTCCCTTTAGAGTCATA
>JAUIHB010000164.1 GCA_030432465.1 Gammaproteobacteria bacterium | reverse complement strand
CTCAGTTACATCTCTCAAGCCCCTGGCAAAGCACATCTTTGTGGGCATGACGGGCATATGGCCATGGTTCTGGCCGTGGCCGAGGAGATGACGCGTGAGCGGCCAGCCTCCGGGCGTGTTGTGTTGATCTTTCAACCAGCAGAAGAAGGTGTCCCAGAAGGTGAAGAAGGTGGTGCTGAATTAATGGTAAAGCAAGGCGTACTCCAGTCCCCGGAGGTTGATGCTATTTTTGGACTACATATCTCATCACAAACACCGGTAGGAATTATTGGTTATCGTCCTGGAGGAATTATGGCAAGTGTGGATAACTTCAGGATTACAGTGAAAGGCAAGCAAGCACATGGTTCGGCACCTTGGGATGGTGTTGATCCGATAGTCATTTCAAGCCAAATCATTAATAGTTTGCAGACAATAGTGTCGCGTCAATTAAAGTTAACCAAGGATGCTGCTGTAGTAACTATTGGAAGTATTCATGGTGGTGTGCGTTCAAATATCATTCCTGAAAAAGTGGTTATGGAAGGGACTATTCGTGCCTTAAATGACGAAATGCGAAATCAGATTCACCAAAAAATTAAAAAAATTGCAGAAGGTGTTGCTGGCAGTATGGGTGGAAGTGTTGAAATAAAGCTGCCTTTATCATCAAGTTATCCTGTGACTTATAATTCTCCGAGGCTGGTTGAGCAAATGTTACCGACTTTAAAAGCTGAAGCCGGTGAAAATAAAGTGATATTAATTGATGCCATAACAGGAGCCGAAGATTTTTCTTTTTATGCAAAGGAGATCCCCGGTTTTTTCTTTTTTCTCGGTGGTAAACCGCTCGATGTTCCTTTGGAAAAAGCTAGTGCCCACCATACACCGGATTTTTATATTGATGAATCTGGAATGAAGCTGGGTGTGAAGGCTCTCAGTCAGATTGCAATCGATTATTTGAATAACTAATATCGATGTCGCTAAAAGAAGAATTGTCTGAACATTTTTGGAATATCTCTTGTCAGTTTTATGCGTCTCAAGGCGTGAAAGGTTGTTTATTAGACTTGCAGGAGCAGCAACATAAAGTCGTTAATCAATTACTTTTTTCATTATGGGTAAGTACTTACTTTGATTATAGGTTTTATAATAAAGATACTATTGAAATACTTAGGCTTACTCGATTATCACATTTTAATGTCCGAATCGTCCGTTATTTACGTAAGAAAGTGGGTAAAAATAATCCAATTTTAAATGGCTTTTTTACATCATTACGACGCATATTACTTCGTGTCGAGCTTTTGTATGAAAAAAAGCATCAAAAACAGTTAGTTGTTAGTTGGCTTAAAGTTGCTCCTTTTATGAATGATAAAGAAAATAAAAGTACATTTGAATTACCTGTGAGGATAGATAAAGATCAACATTATCATAACCTCAGGATATTAAACGGTGATACCGAGAATTCTAACGATTATGTTTATTTGCTTAGCAAGTGGTTAAGCTTTATTCATCATTAAATTAAAGCTTCACGGCGACTTGACCCTAGAGCCTACTTAAGGGTTTATACTGAACGTATGAATGATAAACTTTATCAAATTGGACAGCTGGCAAAAATGGCTGGCACCAATGTCGACACTTTAAGATATTACGAAACGGCTGGATTGGTGAATGCAACGCGTCGGAGTGCTTCTGGCTATCGCTTATACAGTGAACAAGATGCCCAGCGGCTTTATTTTTTATTACATGCTAAGAAAGTTGGTTTTTCTTTGAAAGAAATAAAGCAGCTTTTAGGTTTACGCTTACATAAGGATGAACATACCTGTGAAGAAGTTAAGCATTACACTGGCGCTAAAATTAGTGAGATTGAAGCTAAAATCGCAGATCTTGAGAAGATAAAGCAGGCACTGGAAAGTTTACATATGGCTTGCTGTGGCGGCGGTGAAAGTGCTGAAAACTGCTCAATTTTAAGCACATTAGAAGATCCTGATACTTTTAAACATACATCGGATAAATAATTATGATGGCTTTTTTAGAGAACTTTATTCATTTATTTACTGAATCTGCACCTTGGCTACTATTGGGACTTCTAATCGCTGGCTTAATGAAATGGTTGGTTCCGATTGAATTACTACAACGTCATATGGGAGGAAATAACCTCTCTTCTGTTATTAAGGCTGCATTTATTGGCGCTCCTCTACCCTTATGCTCTTGTGGTGTAATACCTGCAGCGATTGGTTTACGCCGAGCAGGTGCATCAAAGCCAGCCAGTATTTCGTTTTTAGTGTCAACACCTGAAACGGGGGTTGACTCAATTTCTATTTCTTATGCCTTACTCGGACCGTTTTTTGCGGTTATGCGCCCTATCGCAGCAATATTTAGCGCTATTTATGCAGGTATTTTGGTTATATTGACCACCAAAAGTGAGAGAAATAAAAAAGTTGAAACCTCTCAGGTTGCGACAACTCAAGCTGGTGAAAATTGTTGTGCAAGCAAGTCTGGAAATGTCCAGCTTGAAAAAGCACAAGTTAAAGAACAAAGTTGCTGTGATAGTAAGAAAACACCTGAAAAAAAGTTAACTTTTGCTGAAAAAATTCGTCAGTCACTCTCCTTTGCGAGTGGAAAATTATTAGAGGACATAACATTATGGTTGCTTGCTGGACTTTTGCTCGCGGCTGCGATTAAAACCTGGGTGCCTACAGACTTTTTAACTCAGTGGGGTGATGGTTTTGTGGCAATGCTAGTAATGGCGTTAATTGGCGTGCCTATGTATATTTGTGCGACTGCATCTACTCCTATCGCTGCAGGCTTTTTAGCGGTTGGTGTCTCTCCGGGGGCTGTATTAGTTTTTATGCTTGCGGGTCCTGCGACCAATATATCAACCATGGGAATGATACGCCAAGAAATGGGAACATCAGTTCTTGTCACATACATTGTTGCTATCTTTACTGCGAGCATAGGATTGGGATATCTGACAGATTGGCTGGTTAACACATTTAGCTTTAGTGTGGTTACTGTAGCAAGTAGCGCTCACCAAATGACAGAGTCTTTGGTATATCAAGTTTGTGCCGTATTGTTGATGCTATTGATGTTAAGAATTGGGTTGCAGAAATTAAATGGATTTGGCTTTTTGCGTACTGAAAATGAGAAATAAAAAAAGGCGCTTTAAAGAAAGCGCCTTCAGTAGATTAGTTAAAGACTAAAGTACTGGTAAAGTAATCGTGCCCTCGTAGACGGTATCTTCTCCAGCCACTCTATAAGTATAGTTATAGGTGATAGAGTTGGTTGATGAGCCTGTATTATCGGATAAGTATTCGCTGGCGCTAAATACATACCATTCACCATCACTGACAGCCATTCCTGTTTTCACGTCTGAATAATAGTAGCCTTCAAGGTTCTCATTTTCTGCAAGTGATACGGCAGTGCTAATACTGACTTGAATATTACCATTCTCAACGATTTTTCTTTGCCTTGTATCGCTGTAAGCACTATTGTTTCGAGTATAGTTAGTTTGGTATAGCCGGAAAAAATCTAAGGTTTCTATGGATCTTGGTAATACGATATATACCGAACTAGCGTGGTTTGTCGCAGGGTTATTAATACCGGCGGTATTTGTTGTAAGAATACGAACACCAGTCGTCGTATGGTTATCGTTATCTAATTTAATATCATTAATGTCAAATGGTGTAGTGTTTTGTTCGTAAGGCACTTCGAAGCTTTGAGAATGACTAGCGTTAAAAATCTCTCCACTTTCCTGGTTACGTAATTCGCTAACCTGATAACGGTAGCCACCTGAGGTAAGAGGAGCATCTGGCGATACGGTTAGAAAAGTATTGTTATGCGTTAAATTACCTGTGATAGCAATATTTTGATCCTGTCTTTCTATCAGTGTTGTTCCTGCAGGAACAATGTCATTCGGAGAATCATTTCCTTTAATTATATTAACTACGTTATATTTAACTAGAGTGATACCATCTTCGACCAACCCAATCGGTGCGGCATAAAATTCTTTCGAGCTATAGTTATCTGATTCGTCAAGTACGCTGCTTATTCGGCTGATTGAAGGGCCTGGATTGTATGCAACATCGGGCATTACGACTAATGAAGCGATGCCGTCAACTACATCAACCTCGTTGGGTAAAGAATTGACAAAACCATAGTCAGTGAGAGATAAGGTTTCTTCTGTTGACCATAAAAGATTAAGCTGTGCGCTATCATAACGGACTTCACCTTCCGCTGTTTCTGTGCTGAAACTCGGCATCATTATTTCGACCCGACTTGAAGATTGATAGTCAAAAACATATTCCTGAGTGGTTTCATCGTAACTGGTATCCAGATTTCCTTTGTATTCATCACTGGCAAAAAAGCTGATCCCTTCGATCTTATTACCTGTTTCATTAATCGCCGTTATTCTAAGTTGTACAGGCTGATAGGCTTGTGTTTCATTAACGTAAAGCGTTTCTAACTGCAAAGCTTCATCAGTCGAAAGTTGAATGCCGCCGTTATAACCACCAAAGTTGCTGTTTTCTACGGTGTAGTCAGCAATACCATCCCCATCAATATCATTTGAAGCTTTGACTGAAAAACTAAAACTTTTAGGTAGCAATATTGAGTAGAGCCCAGTTGTTGAGTCGAATGTTGATTCGATAATATAGTCGTCTATAGCGCGAGGTTGATATGAACTACCAACATTATTTGCGGGATTATAATTAAAGGTCAATCCTTCAAAAGGCGTGCTATCATCGATATCTAAAATAGAATAAGTCTTAACCACACCTTCTGAAACCAATAGCGTTCCCATTGTTTGTGAAGAAACCTGACCGACAGCAGCACTACCTGTTCTGCCATAAAATGCGCGATCTAAAAATGCGCCTGTTGGGCTTTTAATAACGACAATATAGTTGGTATTGATTGGTAATTCTTCAATGCTAAACTCACCAGCGACGGTTACCGGCTCTAACCATTCTGAGCCTACTTTGATTTCTAAAGTTGCTTCAGTGACTAACTCATCAGTTGTTGCATTGACGATTTCGCCATATAAGGTGATTGGTTTTTGAACGACGTAGCCGTGATTTTGCTGTTGCAATATTTCGTTTTGGGCTTCTAACGCGGCGATTAATTCGCTGTTATCATCTTCAACTTCCAAGCAACCACTTAGTGCGACACATACCGCTGTTGCTACTAATGCTTTTGAGAATTTAATCATGTTTAGTTTCCTTTTTATCAAGTAAAAAACTACGAAAAATCGCTTAAGTATTGCGCTTTTTGAGTGCGACCTTTCAAATTACGGACAAATATTCAATGAAGTTTATATCTGCTTAAATTGTATGGATTTACCAATTCGAGTAGTTATTTTGTAGAAATTAATTGGAGATGAGTTTTCATAGCGAGAGATAAGCTCCTTCTTAATTGATAAACAGAGTAAAGATAGTTTATCGTTATCCTAAAAAATATGATACTGAATGACCGAGGCGAATATTAGTTGGAAATATCGCTTAAATCAATGTTTATTGCGCTTTTTTAACCGAAGAGTAAATCAAATAATAGAGAAAAAAAGCTGAATTGTGGTTTATTTCTTCAAATTTCGCTTAAAAAACGTTTTTCAGTCGAAAAATGAATGGTTTTGTTTTTTCATCCTGATATTTATGTAAATTGAGAAAAAAGTAATGCTATTTCACCTTTTCCTATCTAAACAAAAGGGATATTAATTAAACGTAATGTGTTCTTGAAGCATTTTTATCGTGAATAATATTTTTATTTTGTCGATTAAATGTAGCTAAAATCTTTTAATATCTTTAAATTTTCGATTATCTTGCCTGAAAATATATTTTTAAATAGTTCACATGCTGGTTATTTAATTTATTTCACTTCTTGCTAGTTTGTAGAAAATGGCGTATTTTAGCGTCATTAGTTATTAATAACCGTCGGATTGATATTTGAAGATGAAAGTTCTTGTTATCAACGGGCCCAATCTCAACTTGTTAGGTACTCGGGAGCCAGAAATTTATGGTTCCAGTACACTTAGTGACATCCAGCAAAATGTTGAAGGTTTATTGAGCCAAGCTGGTTTTTCGTGTGATTTTTTTCAATCCAATGCAGAGCACGAAATAGTCGAAAAAATTCAAGCTGCGATTAGCAATACTGCTTTTATTATTATCAACCCAGCTGCATTTACCCATACCAGTGTTGCCATTCGTGATGCGTTAGCAGCAGTTGCGGTTCCCTTTATTGAAATTCATTTATCTAACCCTCATGCTCGCGAGTCGTTTCGACGGCATTCCTATCTTTCGGATATTGCGGAAGGTGTGATTGCAGGGTTTGGTGAAAATAGCTATTACCTCGCTTGTGAAGCTGTGATTAAACGTTTACAGCATCCGAAAAAGTGTTAGTTGATTTAAATAACGTTTTTTAAAACAAACTGAAAATATAAATATTACATTTTAAGGTGCAGTCATTATGGATATTCGAAAAGTTAAAAAGTTAATCGAATTACTCGAAGAGTCCGGCGTTGCCGAGATTGAAATTAAAGAAGGTGAAGAGTCAGTTCGTATTAGTCGAGCGACGGCACCAATGGCAGCAGCTCCTATTCAATATGCTGCACCTCCTGTAGCGCCTGCAACACCTAGTGCTGATGGTGCTGCGCCTGTTGAGGTTGCCAAGGAGCAACAAGTTGCCGGTCATCAGGTTAAGTCTCCGATGGTTGGTACTTTTTATCGTGCTCCATCTCCAGGTGCTAAGACTTTTGTTGAAGTTGGTGATCAAGTTAAATCTGGCGATACTTTATGTATTGTTGAAGCGATGAAAATGATGAATCAAATTGAAGCGGATGCTTCTGGTACTGTGAAAGCTATCTTGATCGATGATGGTGAGCCAGTCGAGTTTGACGAGCCGCTTTTCATTATTGAATAGCACTTGATTGAGTATTCAATCGGGCGAGGTAGCTTGAGCTATCTCAACAGTTAATTCAAAAGATCTGGAAATTAAGATGCTTGATAAAGTTGTGATTGCCAATCGCGGAGAAATCGCATTACGGATTTTACGTGCGTGCCGTGAGCTTGGTATTAAGACAGTTGCGGTGCATTCGACTGCTGATGAAAACCTAATGCATGTGAAGCTAGCTGATGAGTCTGTGTGCATTGGCCCTGCTTCTCCATTGGGAAGTTACCTGAACATACCTGCCATTATTGCTGCTGCCGAAGTAACTGATGCGGTAGCCATTCATCCTGGTTACGGATTTCTGGCCGAAAATGCGGACTTTGCAGAGCAGGTTGAACGTAGTGGATTTACTTTTATTGGCCCTTCTGCTGATAGTATCCGTCTGATGGGAGATAAAGTTTCTGCGATTACCGCGATGAAGCGGGCGGGTGTACCTTGTGTGCCTGGCTCTGATGGCCCGTTAGGTGACGATGAGAAAGAAAATTTAGCGATGGGAAAACGCATTGCGTATCCTGTTATTATTAAAGCATCTGGTGGCGGTGGCGGTCGTGGAATGCGTGTGGTACGTAAAGAAAGTGAGTTGATTCGTGCCATTGCAATGACAAAAGCGGAAGCTAAAAGTGCGTTTAATAATGACATGGTTTACATGGAAAAATTTTTAGAAACGCCTCGCCATGTTGAAATCCAAATTATGGCAGACAATCATGGTAATGCTATTTATCTGGGGGAGCGAGATTGCTCTATGCAGCGACGTCACCAAAAAGTGGTGGAAGAGGCGCCTGCTCCAGGTATTACTGAAGAAAAGCGTCGCTTTATTGGAGAGCGATGTGTGCAAGCCTGTAAAGAAATTGGTTACCGAGGAGCGGGAACTTTTGAATTTCTTTACGAAAAAGGCGAGTTTTACTTTATTGAAATGAACACTCGTGTTCAAGTCGAGCACCCGGTATCAGAAATGATAACTGGCGTAGACATCATAAAAGAGCAGTTGCGAGTAGCTGAAGGGCAACCTCTGTCATTTAAGCAAGAAGATATTAAACTACGTGGTCACTCGATTGAGTGTCGAATTAATGCTGAAGATCCACAAACATTTGTTCCTTCACCTGGTACGATTACTCGTTACCATGCACCTGGAGGTCCTGGGGTTCGTTGGGATTCTCATATTTATTCTGGTTACAAAGTCCCACCTTATTATGATTCAATGATTGGCAAATTAATCACGTATGGTGAAACTCGGGAAGTTGCTATGGCTCGTATGCAGATGGCACTTGATGAAGTGATCATCGATGGGATTAAAACGAATATTGAATTACAGCGTCGTATCATGGCTGATAAAAACTTCCAGAATGGTGGTACAAATATTCACTATCTGGAACATAAGTTGGAAGTTGAATCACAATCTTAATTTTTGTGTGAAAACTAGAGAAAAAAGTGCCCGCAGCAATGCGGGCAAATCAGGGGTTTAAAATCAAGAATAGATTTGATGAGTAACTCTTGAATATGAAGAATAAATAATTACAGATAATTATTCTGAGACTGGCTTAACAAAATCTTTAATGAAAGTAAAAAAAACCATTAAAAACAAATGCTTATATCGCAGCTTGAGGTTTTTTTATCGCTGCTAAGAGATGCTGAACTACCCTTACTGTTATCAATCGTATTAGTTGTTGCGCTTTTTAGGGTTGATAAAGTTTAACAGGTGAAAACTATGAACCTGGCTTGATTGTACCTGTTCTCCATTAACATCAAGAATAATAAATCCTGCATTATGTTCCCCAAAGTCTATGGATTCCAGCTCAAGTTCTGAGCTGGTTGTTGGAGTTTTTAC
>JAUIHB010000163.1 GCA_030432465.1 Gammaproteobacteria bacterium | reverse complement strand
CGTTGCAACAACATCATTGTGCGTATCTCTAAATAGAAAAACTTCAATAGAATCTCCTGGCTCACAAAACGTAGGAGTTTGACTTGCAGGCAAAAAAACCTGCCCAAAGTCTCCAGCATGCAAAAATGTACCTTTTGAAGTTTTTTGGTATATCTTTAAAAAATTAAACTGTCCAAGCTTTGCCATTTATTCATTCTCAGTGGAGATTTGGTTAAAAGTAAAATTATCGAGTTATAAAAATATCTAGCATGTTTGAATTACCCCATCAAGGGACTTCATGCGCATTTAATTCATCCAGTTTAACACATTTACTCGCTTCAATAATTTTGCTTGAATGAGTTATGTAAGGAATTTCTGCCAGCATAGGGCAGTCTAAACGCTGTTTTAAGGTTTCAATATTTTGCTGATGATTTTGCATGTCAGGATCAATATGATTAGCGACCCAACCCACAAGTTTTAAGCCTTGTTGAGCAATATTCTGCTGAGTCAAAAGAGCATGATTAATACACCCCAGCTTCAATCCTACAACCAAGATCACTTGCATTGATTCAGCGACAGCGTAGTCCGCAAAAGTTTCTTTATCATTTAAAGGAACCAACCAACCACCAGCCCCCTCTATTAGCAAAAACTCATGTTCCAAAGATTTCAAGTCAATCTTTTGCTGTAATAAACTAACGTTTAAATCAAGCTGTTCTATATTGGCAGCAATATGTGGCGCTATTGGTTGTCGTAATGCGATGGGGTTTACTTTTTGATATTCAATTGATCCAGTCAGTGTTTCTTGGATTGCCAATGCGTCTTCATTTTTTAACTGATTATTAATTAACTCGCAACCAGCAGCAACAGGTTTAAATGCCAAAATCGATTTGCCAGCATCTTGTAACGCCTTAATTAATGCACAAGTAAATAGCGTTTTTCCAACTTCGGTGTCCGTTCCGGTAATAAACAATTTTTTCTGCATTATCACTTTCCAAAAAGATAATTTTTAACTTTATTCAATAGTTAGCTTTATTTTATACTCAACTATTTTAATAACTTAGTTTGAATCTGGCTTTTGTATATCAACTTGATAAGTATGATAATCAGGCTGAGGTTTGCCTTGTCGCTTCCAGGCATGGCCATATATCACTTCGTAAGTTGCAGGAAGTTGAGCATCCTCCCAACGAAACTTTTCATACTCAGCTTGAAGCAAATTGAACTTTTGCTTCCCCAACATGCCTTTAGAACGTTCCTGATTAATATTATGTGCTCCAATAGCTTTAAGATCTCGCATTAAACCAATCATAGTTTGATAAGTTAGAGTAATTACATCACGATCCATAACTGTATTTTCGAAGCTCGCATTAAATACTTCATCGCCTACAATATGCATATCTATAAACTCATTGACATGCACTGCTTGATCAACATTTTTCCAACTTTCCCGCAACTCCATTAAAGTATCAGGCCCTAAAGTAGAAAAAATCAACAGTCCGCCGGGTTTTAATACTCGGTTCAGTTCTGAAAATGTTTGCTTTAAGTCAGTCATCCACTGAATTGTTAAACTGGAAAAAACTAAATCAAAAGTGTTATCAGAAAAGTTAAGTGCTTCAGCATCTCCGATCTGATAATCAATTTTATTGAATAAAGTTTGTTGTTTTTTTGCTTGTTCTATCATACCCGGAGCGATATCAATCCCTGTCACTTTAGCCCGTGAAAAAATTTGCCGTAACTGACGACTACAATACCCAGTTCCGCATCCAACATCTAAAATAGATTTTGGTTTTAAGCGCATGTAATCAAGTCGCTCAAAAACACGATCAGCAACCTCTCGCTGTAAAAAGGCATAATCTTCATAACGTGTAGCGGCTTCGCTAAATGAGCTTGCGATCAATTTTTTATCAAAAGCCATCAGGTATTCGCCTCGAGCACGTACTCATTGAGTAAAAACTCAATCACATCTTGAGTAAATTCATCACTTGCAGATAAAAATGGTGCGTGTGCTGAGCGCCGATAAATTTTATATGGACTCTCTGTTAAATGCTTTCCTACTTCTGTGGCAACTTTTGATGGAACCAAGGAGTCCAATCTACCGTATAAACGTAACGTTGGCACAGTTAGTCTTGTTAATTTATCAACCAAATTTACATCGTGAAGGATCTTAAGCCCGCCACGCAAGGCTTTTTTAGAGGGTTGTCCATGAATAAAAACCGTATCTTTTAATCGCTTAATATCATCTTTTTGGGTAGCACTCCCCATTGTTTGAATCCCCAAAAAACGAATCAATGTACCTTCATAATCTTCTTCAAGATAATTCATAAAAGACTCTAATAATTCAGCTTTCATCCCAAATGGCCAATCATTTCTTATTACAAAACTAGGATTTGAAGCGACGGTAACCAACTTTTTTATTTTTTCGGGATATTCAATTGCAAGCTCTGTCCCGACAAGTCCTCCTAAGGACCACCCTAAAAGATAACATTCCTCAGGAAGAATTTTAGCAAGCATTTCAACTAAATAAGCTAGGTCATATTCGCCATTATGCACTGGACTATAACCAAACCCCGGTAAATCAACATTATAAATGGTAAATTTAGTTTCAAGCTTGGGCAGAATTGTTTCCCAAATACCACCATGTAATCCCCAGCCGTGGAGCATAACGAGTGCAGGCCCTTGTCCTGATATTTTTACAAAGGGTTTCAAGTTCATCGTTTACTTCTTAAATTAGTTTCTTATTTATGGTTTAAGTAACAGGTTAAGTCAACTTAACAATCACTAGCTACTCGGTTGCACAATGTTTAACTCTTGTAAGCTTTGTTTTATTATCTGCACCAAACGCGTAATTTGCTCTTTTGTATGTGATGCAGATAAAGTCACTCGCAATCGTGCAGAGTTTTTGGGTACTGTTGGCGGACGAATTGCACCAACTAAAACACCACAAGACTTTAATTTTTCGTCTAATGCTATAAGTTGTGCATTATCACCAATCATGATTGGCTGAATTGCTGTATGTGAAAGCCCTACTCGAATTTGTTTTTCACGGCATTGTTCACGAAAATAATGCATATTGCTCATTAAATTTTTTAACTTATCTTGATTACTTTTCAACGTATTCAAGTTAGCCATATTTGCACTCGCAATAGCCGCAGGCATTGCTGTGGTGTACACATAAGTTCGCGCGAACTGACGTAAATAATCAATTAGGATTTGATCACCAGCAACAAAAGCCCCATAGCCTCCTAAAGCTTTGCCTAAAGTTGCCATATAAACAGGTACAGACTGACTATCTAACTGGAAATATTCTGTACAACCTTTACCTTGTGCACCTAAAACGCCAAAACCGTGAGCATCATCAACCACTAAAGTTGCCGCATACTTCTGACATAGTCGCGCGATTTCTTTTAGAGGTGCAATATCACCATCCATACTGAATACGCTATCAGTCACCACAAATTTATTTGCTGGAGATTGTTTTAAACGCTTTTCTAACGCAGCCAAATCACAATGTGGGTATCTTAAAGAATCTGCAGCACTCAATTTTGCTCCATCAACTAATGAAGCATGATTTAATTTATCTGCAATAATTAAGTCACCTTTTTGGGCTAACGCCTGTAACAAACCTAAATTAGCAGCATAACCTGATGCAAAAGTAATTGCACTTTCCCGATCAACAAACTCTGCTAAAGCACTTTCTAACTCTGCATGTGGCTTTTGGTGACCTGAAATCAAATGAGATGCGCCACTTCCAACCCCATATTGATCCGCGCTTTGCTTAATTGCTGCAATTGAAGCTTCATGATTTGCAAAACCAAGGTAATCATTACTGGCAAAATTTAAAAGTTTTTGAGAATGACTGCGAATAATCACATCTTGCGGTGAATCCACAATTAATGGCGTTCTTAACAAGTGGGCACTCGCCCGCTCTTGCAATTGTTGTCGCATTCGTGAAAATGACATCACAGGTACTCAAATAGCAACACAAAAACCAGCATTGCTATTTACAAATTTATGACTAATTAACGGCGTTATAATATAAAGGCTTTTCAGATGAAGATGACGCTTGCACTGCTGCATCAATTTGAGCTTGCTCTTTATCTAGCTCACTGATGCAAGTTTTATCTGCACCTTCAGGTGTAATTCCCAACCGTGCAAACAGCTCTAAATCATGATTCATATCCGGATTTTCTGTGGTCAATAATTTTTCCCCATAAAATATGGAGTTTGCACCAGCAAAAAAGCACATGGCCTGCATTTCATCAGACATGCCTTCTCTTCCTGCCGATAAACGAACATAAGATTTGGGCATCACAATTCGTGCTACGGCAATCATACGAATAAACTCGAAAGGATCCATCGCTTTAATATCTTCAAGTGGTGTTCCTTTAACAGCGATTAATTGATTAATCGGGACACTCTGTGGGTGCTCAGGCAAATTCGCCAGCTCTTTAATTAAACTCAAACGGTCACGCAGCGTTTCTCCCATACCCAAAATACCGCCAGCACAAACATTTATTCCAGCATCTCGTACCTGAGTTAAAGTATCTAGACGATCCTGATAAGTCCGAGTAGTAATAATTTCACTATAATATTCTGCTGAAGTATCAAGGTTATGATTATAATAATCCAACCCCGCCTCTTTAAGCTGCTCAGTTTGCTCTTTGTTGAGCATCCCCAGAGTTACGCAAGTTTCCAATCCCATGGCTTTAACTTCTTTAATCATTTCTAAAACAACTGGGAAATCTTTACCACGAGGACTACGCCATGCAGCTCCCATACAAAAACGGGTCGCTCCACTTTTTTTCGCATTTTGGGCTGACTTAACGACCTCTTCCAACGCCACTAATTGCTCTTTTGACAATCCAGTGTTGTAATGACCACTTTGTGGGCAATAGGCACAATCTTCTGGACAAGCACCAGTCTTAATGCTCATTAGCGTAGAAGCTTGTACTTGGTTGGGCTCGAAATACTGACGATGTACCGTTTGCGCTTTAAACAGTAAATCGTTCATTGGAAGCTCATATAAAGCTTGAATTTCAGTAACTTGCCAATCATTACGAATAACTGCAGAGTCACCGTTTAGCGACGAATTGGCTTGAAAATTAGATGAAAGATCAGATTGAGAGTTTTGCATATTTTCCGTTTACTCAATAGTTTAAGACTGGAAACTTGGTTAAAATCAATTAGACCGTCGATCTTAGCGATACACTTATGTTTGTCAAGCAAACCAACCATAAAAAGTTTACAACTGGATGAATTTTAACCCAAAATATTTCAAATCGAAACTTCAGCTGTTGTTTCTACGCAGCGATTGTTGCTTATGTGGCGGAACCGTTGCCAACCAGCCACATAAGCAACGAACTTCAGGCCTCGGCTCAAATATACTCAGTGTTACTCAACAATCCGTTCTCCCTCCAATTATTTGTAACTATTGCCACGAAAAACTTCCTTTACTAAAACAATGTTGCTCTATTTGTGCCTTACCATTAAATGCAGCCATCCGTTCAAATCAGGAACAAATTTGCGGCGCCTGTATTAAACAAACTCCACCATATGAAAAAACCTTAGCCGCCTTTCATTATGAATCGCCTGTTAATGAATTTATTTCAAATTTAAAGTTTAATCATCAGTATCAGGTACTTCCTTTACTCGTTTATTATTTATTACAAACAATTCAACAAAACTACACGACGGAACAGCTCCCAACAGAACTGCTCCCAGTCCCATTATTTCCTAAAAAACTTCGTCAGCGCGGCTTTAATCAAGCAAGCTTGATTGCTCAGAAACTTAGTCAACAATTAAAGGTTCCTGTTAATAATTCCAGTGCACAAAGAGTTAGAAATACACTTTCTCAAATTAATCTGGATGCTATTGAACGTCAGAAAAATTTAAAAAATGCTTTTCAATTAACTCACCCCACTACCTCACATGTCGCAATTATTGATGATGTGATGACAACAGGAACAACAGTCACTGAACTAACAAAAGTACTTAAACATTCAGGCGTCAAACGTGTTGATGTCTGGTGTCTGGCTCGAGCTTTTCATTTGTAATAAAAGAGGAAATCATTTACCAAAAATATTCAGCTTAATCTCTTTCAAAAATACTTTTGGCGGTAATAGACTAACTCGCATATACTGCGTTCAACGCAACATTGTTGCTGAGCTTATTTCAAACACTCCTAGATATCAATTAGCTAAATATAATTGCTCTCATGTTGTTGCCGAATGTTTAAAAGTTGCGTGCGAAAAAGGCCCCAGCTTTCATCCATCCGCTCACGAATATAGTCGACTCGGTGGACTTCTTGGCAGAGGGATCTGGACTCCAAACCAAATATTAAGATACGCCAGAGAATTGTCAGATATGGTAAGCAGTTAACATGAAAGTCATTTACAGTAAACATTATAATATCTCATTAGGTTTATTAAACTATTTGCATCCTTTTGATGGAACTAAGTTTAAAACGATTTATGAAGGTTTAAAAAACAATAAAAGTGTTGAGTTTATTGCACCTTTGGAATCAGTGAGCATGGAGCAGATTGATAGCTTTGTATCAAGCATAATGCATCACCGTATTAGAAATAAAAATGGTATTTTTAAAGCACTTGAAATTCCACAAATCCCATTAGTTACTTTTTCTTTACTAGATAGAAAAATATTATCTCCAATGCGTTGGGGAGTTTCTGGAACAATATTAGGCGCTCAAAGTGCTCTGGCAAATGGTGGGATTTATTGGAATCTATCTGGTGGCTATCACCATGCTATGCAACAGAATATGGAAGGTTTTTGTATATATAATGATATCGGTATTTGTCATCAGCAACTTATCAAAGACGAAAAACTTTCACCCGATGATAAAATACTCATTATCGATACCGATGCCCATCATGGTAACGGGAATGCATACACATTCATGGATAATAAAAAAGTAACCATTCTCGATGTCTATAATGCAGGCATCTATCCCACCTCAAGCTACACTCGTGATCGAGTAAATATTCCAGTTCCTTTAACTCCGGGAACCGAGGGAGAAGTTTATTTGCAACGATACAAGGAAGCGCTACAAAAGTTAGATAACGATTACCGTTTAGCATTTGTCGTTTCTGGCACCGATACATTAATAAGTGATAAATTGGGCGGTTTATGTTTAAGCATTGATGATGTTGTTGAGCGAGAAAAGCTAACCCTTCAAGCACTAAATCAACATTCCATTCCTACAGTCATCCTTGGCGGTGGAGGCTACTCTAAAGAGAGTGCAAAAAGTGTTATCCGAGCAATTTCTGCCTGTGCGGAATTATAAACCAGCCTGAAATCAAAAGCATTCTCAAGTGATTTTATTTCGTTCATGAATTTTCATCCATAATATCTACCGCTGAATCATTATAAAGCCTCTAGCATTTTTAACCATTAATAAACAGGGAGGTTAACCCTCCCTTAAGCTTAAATTTCAGCTCTGAGCGCTTCATCTTCAGCTTTTTTCAATTGATAATAATTCACTTTTAAACCAACCAGTTCTGGAAATGTTGCTGCAATACACATAGAGGATAAGGTTCCTACCAAAACGCCTGAAAATAATGCGATAGAAAAACCTTGTAATGGCAAGCCTGCTAACCACCAAACGGCACAAATTGTCATTAGTGTTGTTCCTGAGGTTATCAATGTACGAGTGAGCGTCGATTTGATAGCTGAATTAATTAACTCATCGAGAGCGCTATTCAAGTTGTTCTTCATTAATTCTCGAATTCTATCAGCCACAATTATCGAGTCATTTAAAGAGTACCCAATAATCGCGAGCAAACTCGCAAGTACCGTTAAATTAAATTCAATTTGTGTCCATGCAAAAATCCCCAAAACCACAACAACATCATGACACAATGCTAAAATAGCTCCCAAGGCAAAACGCCACTCAAAACGCGATGATAAATAAAGCATAATAATCATTAACGCAGTTAGCATCGCTAGCCCTCCTTGATTAATTAATTCTTCACCAATCTGGCTATCAATATAATCAGAGTCCAACAATTGAATGGTTATTCCATGTGACTGTATAAATGTCGATGACTTTAGTTGCTCCAACCAAGACTGTTCAGTGATTGGTGAATTAACCTCGTCAGACAGAGGGGCAGCTGTGTCTTTTATCGGTACTTCAGTATCGCTTTGTCTAACAATCCAATAGGCATTTTCTTTAGCCGTAGTTAGTTCAAACTCTCCCTGAATGTACTGCTGTAAAAGCGGTTTCATTTGTGACACTTTTAGCTGCTGACTAGTGGAAAACTCCGTAATAAATCCACCTGAAAAGTCGATTCCAAGATTAAACCCTTTCAATGAAATTCCTAGAATAGAAACTACGACAAAAAAAATCGTTAATAGTAAACCTAAAAAGCGTACTTTCGAAAAACTAGAAAAATTCATATCATTTCTCCTTTGGGAGTGCGCTTTTTATTCTTACGCTGTATATCGGTTGAATAAAATAACTGAGTTAAAATTCGCGAAATAAAAACTCCTGTAAACATACTGGTTAAAATACCCAAACCTAAAGTTATCGCAAAGCCTTTCACTGGACCATAACCAATTGAATACAAAATAATAGCCGTTAAAATAGTCGTCACATTAGCATCAAAAATTGTACTAAAGGCATTTTGATAACCGCTCTCAATTGCAGTACTTACATTACGATTTCGTTGTAACTCCTCTTTTATTCTTTCAAAAATAATTACATTAGTATCAACTGCCATACCGACAGTCAAAACTAGCCCTGCAATCCCCGGCAATGTCAATA
>JAUIHB010000162.1 GCA_030432465.1 Gammaproteobacteria bacterium | reverse complement strand
AACTCAGCAATAATTTTATCTGCATTTTTTTGATCTTTATAAAAATCAGGAACTGCCATTTGAGATTCAACTTCAGCAATTTTTGCTTCAGCATTTTCAATTTTTAATGGTAATTCATCTAACATTCGCTGATCTTTATAAGACAATTTTTGCCCTTTTTTAGCGGCTTTTTTATCTTTTTTAATATCTTGTTTAGATTTTTGCACGGGCATTGCCTGCTCGTAATAATGCTGCCACTCTTGATAACCACCCACAATATCAATAAGCTGATATTGGTCGGATTCAACTTCATAAAGTGGTGGTAACTGATTGTCGAAAACTAACAAAGAAGAGCAACAGTTATCCAAAAACAAGCGATCATGACTAATAATTATGACTGTTGCATTCATTTCTACTAGCATTTGCTCCAAAATCTCTAATGTTTCAACGTCTAAATCGTTCGTTGGCTCATCAAGGATAAATAAATTAGCTGGACGCGTAAAAAGTTTAGCTAATAATAAGCGATTCACTTCTCCCCCCGAGAGAGAACTTGCAGGGGCTCTCACATTATCTGCGGTAAAGTTAAAATCTTGCATATAACTAATTACATGACGTTCTTTGCCATCAACTACTACAAACTCTCGTCCGTCAGCGATATTATCAGAAACCGTTTTAGTTAAATCTACGGCTTCCCGTAATTGATCAAAATAAGCAACTTCCAACGTATCACTCGTTTTCAACTCTCCAGCAAAGGGTTCCAACTGACCCAATAGAGTTTTTATAAAAGTAGTTTTACCACAACCATTGTTACCTAAAATCCCGAGCTTTTCTCCTTTTTGAATTATGCCAGTAAAAGGTAAATTTAACGCTCGTTCATGACCAAATTGGAAATCATCCATTTTAGCTACAATTTTGCTACCGCTAGTTTCAACAGTTGCTTTAATATTGCTAACACCCAGCTGATTACGCCGCTCCGCTCTTTCTTGGCGCATTTTTTTCAATGCCCTTACCCTACCCTCATTACGAGTACGACGGGCCTTAATACCTTGCCTGATCCAAACTTCTTCCGCTGCAAGCCGCTTATCAAACTCTGAATTTACCTTTTCCTCCTCCTTAAGTTGTTGCTCTTTAAGCTCAGTATAAGCTTGATAGTTACCAGGAAAAAAGCGTAGTTTCCCTCGATCAAGCTCCATGATAGTGTCAGCAACTTTATTAACAAAAGACCGATCATGAGATACAAATAGCAACGCACCTTTAAAGTTAATCAATTGTTCTTCTAACCATTGGATACTGGTCAAATCTAAATGGTTAGTCGGCTCATCTAAAATTAACAAATCAGGTTTTTGAACCAGTGCTTTAGCCAAAGCTGCTCTGCGCCGCCACCCACCAGATAGATCTGACATTTTAACTGCCCCATCCAAATCCAATCTGGTTAATGTTTGATTAACTCGAGTCTCAACCGTCCAACCATCATGGGCATTAATTTTTTCTTCTAAATCAGCGAGTTTAGGCGAGTTGACATCTTCCATTATTAAGGTTTGATAATCTTCAACCCACTGTGAAACCTCAGCCAGACCAGACTCTACAAACTGACGAATAGAAAGAGCATTCTTTTCTGGCAGCGCTTGGGGTAAAAAACCAATCCGATGATTACGAGAACGATTAATCACGCCATCATCCAAAGCGACTTCTTCGTTAATGACCTTTAATAACGTTGATTTGCCTGTTCCGTTACGGCCAACCAAACAAACTTTTTGTCGTTCTTCTAAAGCAAACGACGCGTTATCCAATAAAACCTGTGGACCATATGAAAGTGACAGTTTATCACCACGAATTAACGACATTGAAAACCTAAAATGGAGTTAGAAAATAAAGGTGGCTATTTTAACAGAGATTCAGCTTTAAGCGCGAGGTTTGTGAGCCAGCATCGAAAAATAGAAAAAACCAATAAAAAGCTACTCAGATTTTGCTTAATTTGATTTATTATTCTTGTCTTTTCTGTATGAAACTCACTTCCCGACATGGTGAAAGCCTAAAATGAGTAAGCATTCAGCTCTACCTGTTTAAGATCTATATTAATCGTTCTAATCTGATTTAATTGAGGTAAAGTTTAATATTTTATGACTTATGGAGCCTAATCCCTTCATCTACTCCAACCTTTAATGTTGTCTACATCGAATGAGTTTTTAATCTCAAATGACAATTTAAAAGCGTACCTGTTTTTTATAATAGAGTGAGTTTAGATACTTGCGTTGAAGCTCGTCTATTTTTCACATAAGAAACTTAATTTTCTATTTAGCTCATAAAAACTTACCGCTGAACAGCTATCTATTTTAAAGTGTTTATAGATTAAAACAAAACTAGCTAAGTTATTTTAATTAATGCAAAATAGCTCCAACTAAATACTCTGGTCTATTAATTAACAAATATAGCAACACAACTATCAAATAAGATAAAACCAGCCCCAAAATGCGCATCTAATAATTTAATAAGGCTCAACGTGGCAATTAAACCAACAATCTATAAACTCAACGCGGCTCTCTCTGATCTTAATCGAGATCATTACGATACAATAAATCTAACCATTGCATTACATCCTTCAGAAACCACAGAAAGAATGTTGGCACGCATTTTAGCTTTTTGTATCAACTCACAAGAGCATTTAACTTTTACCAAAGGGTTAAGTGAAGTTGATGAGCCAGATATTTGGGTTCGAGAGTTGGATGATCAAATATCACTATGGATTGATGTGGGCGAACCATCAGTTGAACGAATAAAAAAAGCTTGTCGTCAATCAGCAAAAACCATTATTTACAGCTTTAACTCTAAGTCAGATGTTTGGTGGGAACAATCCCGCTCAAAGCTTGATAGGTTACCCATTTCGGTTATTCAATTTGACTGGGAAAACATTCAAGCTCTTTCAACTTTAGTAGAACGAACAATGAACTGCTCAATCACTATTACAGGAGACTCCGCTTATATTGCTACGGAACGTGGCGAATGCGAAGTTAACTGGCGTAGCTTGAAAAATTAATTTAAAAACAAAAAAGGCGGCCAGAAGCCGCCAGAAAAACTTTGTTAAAAACTACTTTTACCTGAAAATCAACTGGTTATCGTAGACATCCATGACTATCGCTTTACCCGGCTCAAGCTTACCACTAAGAATTTTCTCCGCTAAAGGATTTTCAACCCAATGTTGAATAGCTCTCTTTAATGGTCGAGCCCCATAAACAGGATCAAACCCCTTCTCGGCTAAATTTGCCATGGCTTCATTCGATACTTCAAAATCAACCCCATTCTCTTTTAAACGACTTATCAACTGTTGTAACTGAATCTCAGCAATTTTCTTCACATCATCTCTTTCCAATGAATGAAAAATGACAGTTTCATCAATTCGATTTAAAAATTCAGGTCTAAAGTAGTCACCAATAACATTCATGATTTTTGCTTTAAGCTCTTCATAATGTTCTTTACCTGCTGATTCAAGAATTAGGTCAGAACCTAAATTTGAAGTCATAATGATTACCGTATTTCTAAAATCAACTGTACGTCCTTGTCCATCAGTTAAACGCCCGTCCTCTAATACCTGTAAAAGTATATTAAATACATCGGGATGTGCTTTCTCAACTTCATCTAATAAGATAACCGAATAAGGTTTACGTCTTACAAGCTCGGTTAAGTAGCCGCCTTCATCATACCCAACATAACCTGGAGGTGCCCCGATTAATCTTGCAACTGAGTGTTTTTCCATAAACTCAGACATATCCATACGAACCATTGAGTCTTCAGAATCAAACAAAAATTTAGCCAGAGCTTTACTCAACTCTGTTTTACCAACGCCTGTTGGTCCTAAAAATAAAAATGAACCATTAGGTCGGTTAGGATCAGATATTCCAGCCCGCGAACGACGCACTGCATTTGAAACAGCAGAAACGGCTTCTTGCTGGCCAATAACTCGTGTATGCAAGTGACTTTCTATTTTCAATAGTTTTTCTCGTTCTCCTTCTAACATTTTTTCGACAGGAATACCTGTCCATTTAGAAACAATATGTGCTATTTCATTTTCACTGACTTTGTTTCTCAGCAAAGTCATATCTTGCATTTCCACCTGACTTGCCATATCCAGCTGTTGTTCTAACTCAGGAATTCTTCCGTACTGTAATTCTGACATTCGGGCAAGATCACCAGCCCTTCTTGCTGCTTCTAAATCTATTCTCGCTCTTTCCAGTTCAGATTTAATCGATTGCGTACCATGCAGCGCCGCTTTTTCTGCTGTCCAAATTTCATTAAGTTCTGCAAATTCTCGCTCCATATCGAGTATCTTATCTTCCAGTTCTGACAAGCGTAACCTTGAACTCTCATCACTTTCTTTTTTCAATGCTTCACGCTGAATTTTTTGCTGAATAAGCTTTCGTTCTAAACGATCCATTTGCTCAGGCTTAGAATCAATTTCCATACGAATTAAGCTCGCTGCTTCATCAATTAGATCAATCGCTTTATCAGGTAACTTTCGATCTGCAATATAGCGATGTGATAATGTTGCCGCAGAAACGATGGCAGGATCCGTAATATCAACACCATGATGTACTTCATATCGTTCTTTCAAACCACGTAAAATAGCAATAGTATCCTCGACTGTCGGTTCGTCAACTTGTACTTTTTGGAAACGTCTTTCAAGTGCTGCATCTTTTTCAACATATTTACGATATTCGTCGAGTGTAGTGGCACCAACACAATGAAGTTCACCTCTTGCCAATGCCGGTTTTAACATATTACCTGCATCCATAGAACCTTCTGATTTTCCTGCACCGACCATTGTATGCAATTCGTCAATAAACAGAATGATTTGTCCTTCCTGTTTAGCTAAATCATTTAAAACGGCTTTTAAACGTTCTTCAAATTCGCCACGATATTTTGCACCAGCAATTAATGCCCCCATATCTAATGACAAAACTCGTTTATTCTTTAATCCTTCAGGCACTTCGCCATTAATTATTCTCTGTGCAAGTCCTTCGACAATCGCAGTTTTACCAACACCAGGCTCGCCAATTAAAACCGGGTTATTCTTGGAGCGGCGCTGTAAAACTTGTATCGTACGACGAATTTCATCATCTCGACCAATTACCGGATCGAGCTTTCCTTGTTCGGCTCTTTCAGTTAAGTCGATCGTAAATTTATCCAATGCTTGCCGTTGTTCTTCTGCATTAGGATCATCAATTGACTGACCACCTCGAACTTGTTCAATAGCTGCCTCAATGCTTTTTTTATCTGCACCGAGAGATTTTAATATTCGTCCAAGTTCACCTTTATCTTCAATCGCAGCTAAAACAAAAAGCTCGCTGGATATAAATTGATCTTTACGTTGCTGTGCCAGTTTATCGCAATGATTTAATAATCGCGCTAGCTCATTAGAAATATGTACGTCACCTGGAGCACCTTCAACTTGAGGTAAATGCTCTAATGCTTCACCTAGTTGACTACGTAAACTATGCAGATTTATCCCTGTTTGAGAAAACAAATGGCGTACACTACCACCTTCCTGATTAAGTAAAGCCGTCATCAGGTGAACAGGTTCGATAAATTGATTATCTCTGCCAAGAGCTAAAGACTGTGCATCTGCAATTGCTAATTGAAATTTACTGGTAAATTTATCCATTCTCATGGGAAAGCCTCGAAAGTATAAGCTTGTGTAATGGTTATAAAATGGGGGTTATTCACCGTAGTTCAAGGTATTGAATAACATTTTTTAAAATTTAGTAGACTGCAGATTTTTAAACTGAAATTTTCTGATTTGATATAATCATAGATAAAGATAAGCACGCATGTTCAAATTTTTTCGGTTTCACCTAATAACCATTGCGATATTGCAAATCTAAACTCTGGTTGCAAAACATCTTGTGGTGTGAGTACTGCATGTTGCTCTATAACTACGTGGCTCCGTTTAATTGTTGATCTTGCAACAGTCCCCTGTGCTCCTACACCATTAATTCTAACAGGCAATATATAAGACTGGGAAAGCTGACTGAGTTTAATAATACCTGGTTTAATCAAATGTCGCTGAGTCTCTTCGCTATGAATTCCCCCTTGAGGAAAAAGAGCAACAATTTCGCCATCTTTTAATGCTCGCAAAACACTTCGAAATGCTTTATCTACTCGACCATTTCTATCAACAGGTATACAACCCGCAGCTCGAAACATCCAATTCAGTATCGGCTTTTCATATTCTTCTTTAGCAATCATAAAGCGAATTGGCTTATTGGTTGCAGTAATCAATAAAAAAGGATCAATACCAGAAATATGGTTAGGTGCCAAAATTAATGGTGATACATCTGGCAATGTTATGGTTTGATTTTTTTGGCGATGGAAACGTCGGCAATAAATGCGAATCCAACCATCTAAAATATTGGCTCCCCAATGCCCCCAGTCTGCATTATTATTTTTTTTACCCATAAAAATAATGACAATAATTATAACGCAGCCGATAAAACTCGTGATCATCTTAACCTAACCAACTTAAAAATCTAACCAAATTAAACTTGCGATCCGTCCAGTCTGTCCATCACGTCGATAAGAATAAAAACTCTGTGGTGCAGCGTAAGTGCAATACTCGCCACCGTAAGTTGCAATAGAAAATTGCGCAAGCATTTTCTTAGCCGCACCAATCAAGTCAAATTGATAACGCAAATTGTCATTTTCCTGAAACAACACTTTCATCGATGAATCCTTACTAACAAAGCATTGAAGTACATCTTCTCCAACTTCAAAATTTCTTTGCGAAATGGCAGGACCGATCCATGCAATCAATTCAGAAAAATGACCTTGATAGCTTTTTATCGTATTTTGCAATACACCATCGGCAAGTCCACGCCATCCAGCATGACATGCCGCAACCCAAGTGCCTTGTTGATTAGCTAGTAGTATAGGTAAACAATCTGCAGTCAAAATTGCACAAATTTGATGAGTTTCGTCAGTATAAGATGCGTCGGCTTTTATAGTAGCCTCAACCTGTGACGAACCACGGTTTAAGGCTTGATTAACTTTATTTTTTGATAAGTATTTACAGTAGGTTCCATGAGTTTGTTGCAACCAGACAGGCGAAAAATTCCAGTTTAAGGATCGCTTGAGCGCATTTCGGTTTTTAGTTACTGACTCAAGGCTATCACCAACATGATCACCCAAATTAAGCCCAGCATAATTGCCTTGACTAAATCCGCCAGTTCGAGTTGTGGAATATGCCCGAACATTAGGTGGTGCAGGCCAATTAGCACTAATCAATGAGAGTTGTTGTTGTGTATTAATTTAAAAATTACTCCGAGTCATGAATTCTAATTGCATCAAATAACTGCAGCATATCTTCAGGAACTTCACTTTCCCAAGACATCCATTCACCTGTAGACGGATGCTCTAAACCCAGTTTTTTTGCATGTAACGCTTGGCGATAAAAATTGTCCCAGACTTCATTAAATGCATCACTCATCCCTTTAGGCTTTAAATTACGTACACCGTACATAGGATCACCGACTAGAGGATGCTTCATATGTGAAAAGTGTACTCTTATTTGGTGAGTCCTTCCTGTCTCAAGCTTCACTTGCACCAAAGTGAAATCTTTAAATTTTTCACTAATTCGAAAATGCGTTATTGCTGTTTTACCCCCCATTTTAACAACGGCCATTTTCTTACGACTCACCGGATGTCTGCCCATCGGTAAATCGATAGTATCGCCCGCAACGATAATACCGTGAACTAACGCTATATATTCTCGTTCAAAATTGCGTTCTTGCAACTGAGACACTAAATGGTTATGTGCTTCCGCGGTTCTAGCAACGACTAATAGCCCCGTCGTATCGCGATCTAAGCGGTGTACAATACCCGCACGAGGCAACTTTCTTAATTCAGGAAAATGAAATAACAAACCATTAACTAGCGTATCGGTATAATGACCCGGCGCAGGATGAACCACCAACCCCGCGGGTTTATTAATAATAATTAATGATTCGTCTTGATAATGGACATTTAACTCAATATCAACGGCAAGCCACTCACCTTGATCTTCAAGGGTGGTTTCAACGTCAAGTATTTCTCCGCCAAGCATTTTATGTTTAGGCTTAATAACCACTTCATCATCGACTTTAACTTGCTGATTTTTTATCCAAGCTTGTAGTCGAGAGCGAGAAAGCTCTGGAAAATAGCTCGCCAACACCTTATCCAAGCGTTCCCCAGCATGTGTTTCATCAACTTCAATTGATTGTTGTTGTTCTTCGAGTGAACTTTTTGTCACTATAACAGCCTTATTAGTTTGGTTAATCTGGCGATCACTAACCCTGTAGGGTAAAATGTCACGTTAACATTGTTATACTTGGTTTAATTACCAATATTTCGCATATCACGACTGATGAATATATGATTAAATTTAATCGTATCAGTATGTTATGTAAAACAAGACAACAATCCTTTTTCAAAAATATACTTTTTGAAAATAAGTTATCCATTTTAACGGCTTTGAGAATCAATGAGAATAGTAAAAATCCTTTCTGCGCTTATCCTTATCTGCATATTGTCTGCTTGCCAGAGTGATAGAGCAACAACCAACGAAGCACAGCGCATCAATAATGCTTTTAAACTCTATGAAAGAGCAAAATACTCAATGCTGTCAGGCAATTACCGTACCGCGGTGCAATATTTAGAAAGGCTCGATAGTTTATACCCTTTTGGCGCTTATTCACATCAAGCTCAACTTGATCTTGTTTTTGCCTATTACCGACTAAAAGACTATGCGTCT
>JAUIHB010000161.1 GCA_030432465.1 Gammaproteobacteria bacterium | reverse complement strand
AGTTATTGCTCTTCCCGGTGGAGCTGCCGATTATGCCAATTTACAAACTCATGGAGAGCAAGTCTTTGTGTTAAAAGACAGTGGAACTGGAGACTCTCTTCAAGTTATAAACTTTAGTGATGATGAATCCCCAAAAACGGTTGTTGAAAAAGCAAGTGACTATGTTTTATCCGCTGATGGTAAAAAGCTTTTGGTCCAATTGCACAATGACTATGCCATTTTAGATGCCAAAGAAAAACAGGTATTTACAGATAAAAAACTTGATCTTAAAAACTTAAACTTAAGAATTGAACCAAAAGTGGAATGGCAACAAATGTATGTTGACGGATGGCGAATCTTACGAGATTGGTTTTATGATCCAAATATTCATGGAATGGATTGGCTAGCAATAAAAAATAAATACCAACCTTGGGTGGATGCAGCAACTCATCGCACAGATCTTGATTATGCTTTTGGTGAAATTGCAGGCGAACTTAATTCAGGACATGTATATGTGAATGCAGGCGATCAGCCCAGTGTAGAAAGAAGAAGCCATGGTTTATTAGGCGCTGAATTTTCACATGATAAAAGTGGTTATTTTAAAATAGAAAAAATATTTAACGGTGAAAACTGGCATGCCGATTTTCGTTCACCTTTAACTGAACCAGGTGTTAAAGCCAAGGTTGGGGACTATGTTATTGCTATTAATGGTATTTCAGTTAAAAGTGTTAATAATTTATATCAACTACTCGAAGACAGTGTAGGTAGAACAATCACTTTAACACTCAACAACAAACCAAGTGACAGAAAAACCAGAACGGTTCATGTAAAACCAATTGCTCAAGAAACAAATTTACGCTACCTCGATTGGGTTAATTCACGAGCGGCAATGGTAGAAAAACTTTCTAACGGCCGTATTGGTTATGTCCATTTGCCCAATACCGCCATTGCAGGCAATCGTGAATTGTTTAAACAATTTTTACCACAAATAACTAAAGACGCCTTAATCATTGATGATCGATACAATGGCGGTGGTTTTATCCCTGATCGTATGATAGAAATGCTTTCTCGTAAAACACTCAGCTATTGGAAGTTTCGTGGTTTAAAACCTAACGCAACACCTTTGATTGCACATGATGGCCCTAAAGCGATGCTGATTAACGGCTACTCTAGCTCAGGTGGCGATGCTCTCCCTTATTACTTCCGAAAATTAAAACTCGGAAAACTTATCGGTACTCGTACGTGGGGAGGACTAATTGGTATCAGTGGTAACCCGGGACTTGCTGATGGGGGATTATTATTAGCATCAACTTTCCGAGTAATGAATACTGAAGGCAACTGGATTGTTGAAAATGAGGGGGTAACGCCTGATATTGAAGTTATCGATCGTCCAGAGCTTGTATATAATGGTGATGATCCAAGTTTACAAAGAGCGGTTCAAGAACTGCTTAAAGACTTAAAAGAAAATCCAAGAAAATCGATTAAGGCTCCTAAAGCACCTACTGAGTTTTAATTTCAATTCAAACTAAAAATGCCAATCATTTGATTGGCATTTTTTATTGGAAGAAAAAAGAATCACATCAAAATAAAAATAAGCTACTGAACAAACTAAAATGGAATGTCCATTTGTTTTATTCCTGATGCTTTAGGTTTATCTGGAAATTTAACCCCAACTCCCAATAATCGAATGGGTTCAGGGTGTTGCTTTCTTAATCTTTTTAGTAAGGCAATAATTAACTTAAAATCGAGGCCAATTGAAATAGATTCGGCAGTATGTAATGAAAAATTTGCTGACTTCACTTTGACATAAACCTTACGAATATTATCCGCTTTTTCTACATTCGCAATTCGACGTGATAAGTTAGATAACAATTGGTGTAGTGCATTTTCACAATCTTGCCATTCGCTCATATTTTCATCAAAGGTTGTTTCCACACTAATTGACTTTCTGTGAGAGCTCGACTTTACTTCGCGTAAATCTATCCCACGACACAAATCGTAAAGATACTTGCCAGTTTTTCCAAACCTTTTTAACAAAACATTCAATTCGATTTGGCGAAGTTCTCGACAATTAAAAATATCCATACTTTCCAGTTTAGCCGTCATGACTTTACCAACTCCGTGTAGTTTTTTGACTGGAAGCTGATCAATAAATGCTATTTCATTCTCAGGCAAAACCACTTTAATCCCATTAGGTTTATTCCAGTCGCTAGCAATTTTTGCTAGAAATTTACTTCTGGCAACACCGGCAGAAGCCGTTAATTGTGTGGCTTGATAAATTTCATTACAGATCGCTTGCGCTATCCAAGTAGCACTACCGTAACAATGTGGAGAGTCTGTTGTGTCTAAATAAGCTTCATCTAAGGAGAGTGGCTCTATTTTTTCAGTGTAGCGCTTAAAAATACCACGAATTTTTTGTGATTCTTGCTTATATTTGGCAATATTTGGCCTTACAAAAACTAAATCTGGACATAATCTGGCTGCTTGCGCGGAAGGCATCGCAGAATGTACACCATAACGTCTAGCTTCGTAATTGCAGGTAGAAACAACGCCACGAGAATGTGGACGTCCACCCACAGCTACAGGCATATTTTTAAGTGAAGAATCATCTCTTTGCTCTATTGCCGCAAAAAAACAATCCATATCAACATGAATGATCTTACGCACAAGATGACAACCAGTTATACAAGTAGTCTTAGTATACCAAGAAAAAAGTAATGTACAACGAGAAAAATCAGACTGGAATTTTTAACTCAAATAATGCACCTCCCATAGTGCTACGTTCAATAAATAAATCTCCGTGATATATTTTAACGATATCCATTACAATGGATAAACCCAACCCCTGCCCTTCGGCTTGCTGATCCAGTCTTTTTCCTCGGTTGAGAATTAGTGCTCTTTTTTCTTCAGGCACACCAACACCATCATCTTCAACTTTAATGATCAAATGATTGGCCTGCTTGGAAATAGTTATGATGACTTGCGATTTTGCCCATTTACATGCGTTATCAGCTAAATTGCATGCTAGCTCCATAAAATCTCCCTGATCACCGGGAAAAAACGACTTTTCTTCGACTTTTAAGTCAATCTTTAATGATTTACTGGCATGTACTTTACGCAGAGCATCAACAATTTTTTTGATGGAGGGATTAACTTCTGACTTACGACGCATTGTTTGTCCTGCCGTAACGACAGAACGATTTAATTGGTACTTTACAATGTCATCAATTCGTTCAACTTGTTTTTTAAGTGAACGCGAACGCTCATCTAATTGCTCAGGCAACTCACTTTTAATAATAGCCAAGGGAGTTTTTAAACTGTGTGCTAAATTACCTAAGGTATCTCGATATCGAGCCTTTTGTTGAGCCTCACCAGCTAGCAGTTGATTAATACTATCTGTCAAGGGGCGTAGCTCTTTGGGGAAATTACCATGCACCTTTTCAGCATCACCTCGGCTCACCAATTCAATCTGTAATTGTGCTGCTTGCAGTGGCTTTAATGAAATGTTTAATGCGGCAGCCAGAACAACAATAAGTACTAATGCAGTTATCGAAAGCCATACAAATATCTCTCGTTTAAATTCTCTGACAGAAGCATTTAAAAGTGCTTGTTTTTCACCAATAAGAAACAAATACTTACCTTCAATACCATTTTCATGTTCCCAGATAATAGTATCACCAATCCAAAACATGTCGTGGCCGTCAACTTTGGAATCAGTAATATAGGATAGTGAGTAATCATGATTAATATCAGGAAGTACTGCGAAAGTGTCACTTGAACGCGAACGCCATATCAAATCACCATCGACATCCAAGACATAAGCCACCAGTCCTGAATTTAGGTTATTAAGGCGGTCATTACGCTGAATTTCTCTGAGAGTCAGCTGAGCATCTTGATCTTCGGCCACAGCCATTAAAGAGTAAATTTGTGCGACCAAACTTTCCTGTATACGTGCTTTGCTGGCAATCGTATAAGCTGACTTGGTAATTAAATAAATAACAGAGAAAGCAGCAAGCAAAACGACACAGCTCACCACCACCATACGTTTTCTGAGCGACCACGTTTTCATAAATATGTGACGCCTAATTTACTTTTGAAGATAGTCTGGATTAAGTCGATATCCTTGACCACGTAAAGTTTGAATTAATTTCAGTGACTTGTCAGGATCAATTTTTTTACGCAAACGACCAACAAAAACTTCCAGTACATTACTATCTCGGTCAAAATCTTGATCGTAAATATGCTCGGTCAGCTCAGTTTTTGAAACGACTTTTTTGGGATTCAGAAATAAATATTCGATAACTTTATATTCATAAGCAGTAAGTTCAATTGAAGCTCCTGCTTTATTGACAGACTGTGCCATCGTATCTAACTCAACATCAGCGAATTGAATGGTTGGCGATGCAAATCCAGCCGTCCTTCTCAATAAAGCGTTACATCGCGCAAGCAGCTCTTCAAATTGAAAAGGTTTCGCCATATAGTCATCGGCACCAGTTGAAAGCCCTTCTACTTTATCTTGCCAAGAGTCTCTGGCAGTTAAAATAATAACCGGCAGTTGGTTCCCCTTTTTGCGTAATTCAGCAATCATCTCAAGTCCTGAAATACCCGGCAACCCAATATCAACCACTGCAACATCAATAGGATACTCTTCAGCTAGAAAAACGCCATCCTCACCATTTTCTGCAGATTCAACAGCATAACCAGCCTTCTTAAAAGAATCTACGAGGTTTTCTCGTAGACGTAACTCGTCTTCAACAATTAATACTTTCATTTACTCGCATGCCTTTATCGAAATGTTTTTAATTCTTTTATCGTCCACTAAAACTCGGACTCGATAAACAGACTGCGCACCATTGCGTTTTAACTTTACACTGACAACCTTTCCTCCCGTTTTGTTAAGTGCACGTTTTATTGCAACATTACTTGGGATTAGCTGACATCCTTGCTCTTTAACCGTTTGTTGCTTTCGTTCAGCCGAAAACACTGACGGGGCAAAGGGCAAAATAGTGATACAAAGAAAATGGGTAAAAATATTTTTTTTCATACTCGACTCAGTGAGAGTGTTGTTAAAACACGACTATAACACGCAATCCATCCCTACTCTATTAACACAGTACTACAAAATAAATAACCATTATTCCTGTAGCTCAAATATTTGTAGTTCCAACATTGAACAATACTAAAGCAAACAACTGAATTTAAACTGAACTGAGGGGGATAGTTTGGAAGTGAGGTAGAGTAAAGTTCCCTACTCTCACTTCAGTATTTGACGCTGACGAGTTTAAGCAACTAACTGATTGGCCATTATATCTAAAGTTTCCGATTCAAGCTCAATGTCTTTGAGCGCACTTTCAGTCACCTCTTCATCAATTGAGAGTAACTCCAAAGTAGACTCAGGGATCCGAGTTTCAACAGAGTCACCAATATTAATTCGCTTTAATAGTCGATTAGCCACTAAAACTAAATTGGAATAAACTGCGTGCTTACTCCAAAACTCTTCTTGATGATGGCGATGCACAGCAACAATAAGTTCATCGGGCATGTGCCAATTTTGCATTAGCCAAGCGCCAATCTCTTGATGGGTAACTCCTAGAATGTAAAACTCAATGTCTTCTACCGGAATATGGGGGTTTGCCATAATGGTTGTGTTAACTAAACCAAATTGAGGTGGAAAAATATGCCCCAGTAACAAGTGCCCAAAGTTATGCAACAACCCACTCAAATAAATCAACCCTCTTTCTGGTCGTTGTTTTATTGGCATTGCGCGGCAAAGCTTTTCAGCTAAACTAGCGCTATAGATTGCTTGCTTCCAAAATTCTTTGACTCCTAAAGGACCTTCCATTGGTACTTTCAATGACTTACCAATAGATATCCCAAGCGCCAGATTCATCACCAGCTCAAAACCTAATACTCTGGCTATTGCCGTTTCTACAGAGTCAATTTTTCCTTGATAGCCATAATAAGGAGAGCTTGCCCAGCTAACAACCTGAGCAGCCAATGACGGATCTCGCCTTACTATTTGAGCTAGTTTAGTGGCATCGGCACTAGGATCCACTCTAAGTTTCATAATATCCTGAGCAATTTCAGGCATGGCAGGTAAATCAAATGTTTCATCAACTCTTTGTTTCAAACGAGTAGGCGTAAAGCTGATATCTAAACTTTCCTGCTCGGTGTTCACTCCTCGTCCAGAGTAAAGTCTTTCGCTACTTGCAGCAAATTCCAAAGTCTCATATTCATCAAATAACTTTGCCGCATTTTCACTATTAATCTTAATGAGCTCTTCAGGATTGCCACTTTCAAAAATAACCTCGGGTAACTCAAATATGGATTTATCAAACAAAAGGCGAGCCTCACAGCAACCTGAAACAGGGGGAAAACTGCTTCCTTGCTGATGACTAAATAATGAAGCCACTTTATCTTTGCTTAAAACCGTATAATCACCTTCGGTTTCAAGAGAAAACTGTTTAATATCCAGAAGCGAGGTATAAGGTAAGACAGCGGCTATCTGTCTGGAGCCATCGCTAAAAGCCACTATTCGAATTAGCGTTTTTTTTTGCTCTCCCAGAAACTTGGCTGCTTGGTGTACATCCATTTCTTCTGGTAAAGCAATCACTTCATGTTCAATATCAGTAAGCCTTTCAGCAACTATTTTAGGCAACGACAATTTGGTCTATCTCTTAATTTACAAAACATACTTTAAAATATAGTCGAAAACTTAAATATGCGTAGTTAAATTAATTAAATATCCCAAACCCCCACAACAAAATTGTTAAATGAGATTTTTTAGTCAATTTAATACTTAAAAGGAGACTTTATCCGAAATAGGCACCATGCTTTCCGAAGTTACTTCCTGAGATTTTGCTGCTTTAGAATCTTCAACCACTTTAGGATCTTCTATTTTTTTAGAGTCTTCAACTTCAACCCGCTCAATTTTTTCAAATCTCGATGATATTTTTCTGGCTGAAACATGAACTTGTTCAACATCCTTATAAGCTTGTCCAATATGTTTGGACAAGTTATCCATACGACCTTGAAAACGCGAGAAATCCTTAGAAAGTTCGCCTAAATGCTGTTTAATTACATGAACTTGTTGACGTGTTTGCTCATCTTTTATGACAGCCGATGCCGTTGTTAAAATAGCCATTAAGGTCGTTGGCGAAACTAACCACACCTTACTTTTGTGTGCTAATTCAATTAATTCAGGGTGAAAACCATGTATTTCAGCAAAAACACTCTCAGCAGGTATAAACATGACCGCTCCATCTGCAGTTTCTGGCGGTAATACATATTTAGACGCAATATCAATGATATGTTTTCGAATATCTTTTACAAACTGTTTGCGGGCCTCCTGACGCTCAACTTTTACACGTTGAATATCTGTCATTTTACGGTAGCTTTCTAGAGGAAACTTGGCATCAATCGCTATTTTTCCGGTAGGCTTAGGCATCAACAATACGCAGTCTGCAATTTTGCCATTTGACATATGCTGCTGCATTTTATAATGCGTTTGAGGCATTGTGTTACTGATTAGAGATTCTAACTGAACTTCGCCAAAAGCACCTCTTGAACGCTTATCATTGAGAACCTCCTGTAAACTGACAACATTTGAAGACAATTCGGTAATTTTTTTCTGTGCATCATCAATCAATGCTAAGCGTTGCAAAATATCGGTAAAGGTTTTTGTTGTTTTTTCGAAACCATCAGATAAGCGCTTTTCAACCTGTCCACTAATTTCATTTAAACGTTGATTTGTTGTTTCTGTTAGCTGGTTGACACTATGATTGATCACTTCACTTTGCTTTTTGATACTTCGATCAAGCGAAGTATTTAATAAGTTAACACCTTGATTAAGCTGATGTTCAATCAATTGTCTTGTTTGCTGCTGATACTTATCTAAAGACTCACTCATCTGCCCTTTAAATGCTTGAATATCTTGACTAAAAACACGAGTCGACTCAGAAAAGCGTTTTTCCAGTTCAATGCGTAGACCATTAATAGAAGAAAGTTGTCTCTCTCTATCTTGTAAAATAGTATCAAATAATTGCTGTTGTCCTTGTCTTATCAGGGCATCAACATCTTTTGAACTTTCGTTCAGTCGCTGCTTGAGAAGCTCAATTGCCAAACTTTGCTCAGCTAAACTAACCCGTGTTAGCGAGTGTGAACGAGAATGCCATACCGAATAAATTAAAACCAGAATAAGAAAGCTATTAGCAAATAATACCCAAGCTTCAAAGGATAATTGTGAAAAGATTGTTGGCATAAATTAGTGCAGGGCTCTTTTAAATAATCATGAATGGTAAATAGAAAGAGGTTTTATGCTGCTTTTTAAAGTACTATTAGTAATATATCACTCACTTTTAATTCCTCCAATAAATAACAATTAGAAAAAACCAACAAGAAAATAAATAGTTGAAGATAGTTTCAGAACTTAGCAACGATTCCACTAGGCTTTAAATAAATCCCACAGGATATGCCCTTTAGCGGATTTCCTTTAACACCATTTAACCTCTATCAATTTAGTATCCTTACTACGCTTTGGGGTTATTGCTATAGCTCTGTAAACTTTAATGGGAGCCGACCCAGTGAGATAGATTTCTTGTGGAGAAAAACTGGGCTTACAGTAGACTGATCAAGTATGTCTCTGTTGTTTAAAGTTTATCAAACTACCTTCAACGGAGAAATACTACCTCAACAAAACCACCTATTCAAGTAGTATTTTTATTGGTAGTTATTTTTGTTGTTTTTTGTGAAAAGCAGCTTACAAAATTAAGCTGCTAGATAGTCGGGAGATTTCAAAAGA
>JAUIHB010000160.1 GCA_030432465.1 Gammaproteobacteria bacterium | reverse complement strand
TGATGCTTAAAGATAAGCTCAAAGTTAGTAAACGCTTTATGTTTTTCGATTTGTTTGAGTTAATTATTATGAAATTACACCAACTTAAATATCTGGTTGCCATTGTTGAAAATAACTTCAATATCACAACCGCTGCAGAAAAAATCTATACCTCACAACCAGGCATAAGCAAACAGCTACGTCTACTTGAGGATGAATTAGATCTTAAAATTTTTGAGCGTAGCGGCAAACAACTAATAGGTCTTACAGCTTTAGGTGAAGACGTTGTAAAGCATGCAAGACGGGCATTACAAGAAGTTGAAAACATTAAGCGTTTGTCTCAGGATAAAAACAAGGTAGAAAATGGTAGCTTTTCGCTAGCGACCACTCAAACACAGGCAAAATATGTGCTACCAGACGTATTTAAACGTTTTCATGCCCGTTATCCTAATTTACAGATAGACATTCAGCATGGCTCAGCCGAACAAATGAATGAGTTGCTCGATAAAAAACAAATCGACTTTGCGATAGCCTCTGATAACTCAAATTTATCACCAGATATTATTAAAATTCCTTGCTATCACTGGGATCGAATAATTGTATTTCCACAAGATCATCCGCTTGGCGACTTAACCCGCCCTACTTTAGAAGATATTGCCAAATATCCGATCATTACCTATAACGAACCTACTGTAGGTGAATCCAGTTTGGTCAGGGCAATGAAAGCCAAAGGATTAACCCCTAATATTGTTTTCACTGCGAGAGATGCAGATGTTATGAAAACCTACGTCCGTAACGGTATGGGAATTGGAATTATTGCCAGCATGGCTTTTGATGCAAAAGCAGACTCAGATTTAATTGGTTTTTCCGCTAAATCTATTTTGCCTCGCTGCACCACTTGGATTGCATTTAACAAAAATATATTACCAAAGACTGGCTCAATGGCTACATAAATAAAGAAGTCGGTATTGATGGTCAACCAATTGTTGAACATGAACAGAAGCCACTACCGATGCATAGCGTAAAATAAAATCTATTAGTAATAAAACAATATACAAATTTAATCAGCGTTCAACTTTTAATTCGATTCAGTGATTAGAGTTGGGGGCTGGTGACTTTTTATTAAAATATTAACGTTTTTCAAACTCAAATAATTATTGTGAAAACTATGAGCAATCAAACAGCGCTTTTAACTAGCTTATTACAAAAACGAATCTTGTTGTTAGACGGTGCAATGGGAACCATGATCCAGGGCTACGAATTTTCAGAAGAAGATTACCGTGGTGTCCGCTTTAAAGATTGGCATTGCGACTTAAAGGGAAACAATGATCTCCTGAGCATTACTCAAGCAGATGCTATTTTATCTATTCACAAGGAATACTTGGCTGCCGGTGCCGATATTATTGAAACCAATACATTCAACTCAACAACCGTTGCAATGGCTGATTATGATATGCAGTCACTCAGTAAAGAAATTAATTTTGAATCTGCCAAACTTGCTAAAGCTGCCGCACAAGAATATTCAACACCGGAAAAGCCACGTTTTGTTGCAGGTGTTTTAGGACCAACGAATAAAACCAGCAGTATTTCTCCAGATGTTAATGATCCGGGGTTTCGCGCAATCAGTTTTAATGAATTAAAAACAGCTTATTATGAATCCACTCAAGCTTTAGTTGATGGTGGTGTGGATATTATTTTAATTGAAACAATTTTTGATACTTTAAATGCAAAAGCCGCAGTATATGCCGTTGAAGAATATTTCGATGACAACAACATCCGTCTACCAGTCATGATATCCGGTACTATCACTGATGCTTCAGGCAGAACACTAACAGGGCAAACAACTGAAGCATTTTACAACTCTCTACAGCACGCTAGACCGATCAGTTTTGGTCTTAACTGTGCATTAGGTGCAAAAGAATTACGCCCTTACATTTCAGAATTGTCTCATATCTCTGATGGTTTTGTTTCAGCACATCCAAATGCAGGTTTACCCAATGAATTTGGTGGTTATGATGAAACACCACAAGATATGGTAGATGAATTAGCAACTTGGGCCGAACAAGGTCTACTCAATATTATTGGCGGCTGTTGTGGAACAACCCCCGCACATATAAAAGCTTTAAATTATATTGTTGAAAACTATCAGCCGCGCCAACCTTCAAAGATAAAACCTGCTTGCCATTTATCGGGACTAGAACCGCTAACTATAGAAGCCGATAGTTTATTTGTTAATGTTGGCGAAAGAACCAATGTAACAGGCTCTAAAAAATTCTTGCGACTAATCAAAGAAAATGACTTTGAAACAGCCTTAGATGTCGCCAGAGAACAAGTTGAAAATGGCGCACAAATTATTGACATCAATATGGATGAAGGCATGCTTGATTCAAAAGAAAGCATGGTCAAGTTTTTGAATTTAATTGCCGCTGAACCGGATATATCCAGAGTGCCGATCATGCTGGACTCTTCCAAATGGGAAATTATAGAAGCCGGTCTGCAGTGTATTCAAGGTAAAGGAATCATTAATTCAATTTCATTAAAAGAAGGTAAAGCAGAGTTTTTGGAACACGCCAAAAAAGCTCGCCGCTATGGTGCAGCAGTTATTGTTATGGCTTTTGATGAAGATGGTCAAGCAGACAGTTATGAAAGAAAAATTCAAATCTGTGAAAGAGCCTATCGAATACTAACAGAGGAAGTTCATTTTCCTGCACATGATATTATTTTTGATCCCAATATCTTTGCTATCGCAACAGGTATTGACGAACATAACAACTACGCAGTTGACTTTATTCAAGCAACCCAATGGATAAAAAACAATCTGCCTGGAGCGATGATATCAGGCGGCGTATCTAATGTTTCATTTTCATTCAGAGGTAATAACCCTGTACGAGAAGCAATTCACGCGGTCTTTCTATATCATGCAATTCAAGCAGGTATGGACATGGGAATAGTCAATGCAGGACAACTAGAAGTCTATTCAGAAATCGAACCTGAATTAAAAGCTGCAGTTGAAGCCGTTGTGCTCAATACGGATCCTGACGGAACAGAGAAACTGATCAATCTTGCAGAAAAGTATCAACCTGGCAATATTGAGGAAAAAGAAGACACCCGGCTCGCCTGGCGAGAACTACCGATTAACGAGCGCATTGCACACGCACTAGTCAAAGGTATCACCGAATTTATTGAAGAAGATACAGAGTTGGCTCGTCAATCGGTGGAGCGTCCCTTACATGTTATTGAAGGTCCATTAATGGACGGCATGAACATCGTTGGTGACTTATTTGGTTCGGGAAAAATGTTTTTACCACAAGTTGTAAAGTCAGCACGAGTCATGAAAAAAGCAGTGGCTTATCTTGAACCTTTTATGGAACAGGAAAAAATTGATCTTAACTTAGAAGATAAAGCAAAAGGAAAAATATTATTAGCGACAGTGAAAGGTGACGTTCATGATATTGGAAAAAATATTGTTGGCGTCGTTTTACAATGCAACGGTTATGATGTTATTGATTTAGGTGTCATGGTAAGTTGCGACAAAATTATTGAGGTCGCCAAAAAAGAAAAATGTGATTTAATTGGTCTTTCAGGGCTAATCACCCCGTCATTGGATGAAATGGTTTATGTCGCTAAAGAGCTACAGCGAGGCGGTTTAGATCTTCCTCTGCTCATTGGTGGTGCAACCACATCAAAGATACATACGGCGGTAAAAATCGATCCGAATTACGAACACTCAGTGGTTTATATTATTGATGCATCCAGAGTGGTTTCCGCAGCGAGTTACCTGTTAAGCGACTCAGGTAAAGAAAGTTATGTAAAAGAAGTCAAATCTGAATATGAAAAAATGCGAATTGACCGCCTTGGTAAACAAACAAAGTTTAAACCAACGGCATTAGATAAGTCACGCGAATTTAAACCACCAATAAAATGGCAAGATTACCAACCAACCAAACCAAGTTTTATTGGTGAAAAAGTATTTAATGATTACCCATTAACCAATTTAATAGAGCGAATTGATTGGACACCATTTTTTAGAAGTTGGGAGCTTGCAGGAAAATATCCCAAAATACTCAACGATGAAGTTGTTGGCGAAGCAGCAACTAAACTTTTCGAAGATGCACAAGCCATGTTGAAAAAAATCATTGAAGAAAAATGGCTGATCGCCAAAGGTGTAATTGGTTTTTATCCGGCAAATTCAGTCAATCATGACGATGTTGAAATTTATCAAGATGATAATAGAAACGAAGTTAAGAAAACATTATTCTTCCTGCGTCAGCAAAAACAAACCAGAGAAGGAAAAGCAAACTACGCACTCGCTGACTTTATTGCGCCGAAAGAAACAGGTGTGCAAGATTATATTGGGGCTTTTGCAGTAACCGCTGGAATAGGTATTGATGAACATGTTAAACGTTTTGAGAAAGCTAACGATGATTACTCTGCAATATTACTAAAATCTCTGGCTGATAGATTAGCAGAGTCTTTTGCTGAAAAAATGCATGAAGAAGTGCGCAAAATTCATTGGGGTTATGATAAAAATGAAACCTTATCTAATGAAGATTTAATTGCAGAAAAATATCAAGGTATTCGTCCTGCTCCCGGATACCCTGCTTGTCCAGATCATACTGAAAAAGGAACGCTTTGGTCATTATTAACACCAGATAAATCTATCGGTTTAAATATTACCGAAAGCTTTGCCATGTTTCCAACAGCGGCTGTTTCGGGTTGGTATTTCGCTCATCCTGATTCACAGTATTTTGGAGTGGGGAAAATATCCAAAGAGCAAGTTGAGAGTTATGCGACACGAAAAGGCTGGGATTTAGAGCTTGCGGAAAGGTGGCTTTCTCCAAATCTGGGATACGACAATTAGTTTTTTGAACATTCACTAGTATAAAACTAATAAATAGTAGTATCTAAATTTGCAATCTGATCAACTAAGAGTTAACGAAGATTAATTTCTGTATTAAAATTAATCTTCGTTAACCTGATTATAATAACTAATGCGATAGTCATCTAAAATATTTTTACTACGGTTCCTATCAATACCTACACTATTTAATACTAAAGAAGATAACTCTATACTGGCTTCCAGATTTTCCGAAACAACAGCATTAGCACCTATTTTTTTTAGTTTTTTGGAATTTTCTAAATCATGTGCTCGCGAATAAATTTCAACATCCGGTAGGTTAGCCCTTAAAGCAGAGATCACCGACTCCGCTTCATCGGGATAGTTAATTGTTACAATAATCACCTGCGCATTTTTTGCGCCCGCCGCATTAAGCACATTTGACTGTCTGACATCACCAAAAAAAATCGGTGTACCTTTAGCTCTTTCTCTGGCAACTAACTCAGAGTTGCTATCTAATGCAACGAAAGGAATTTCTGCTAACCGTAAAATCTCACCTAATCGATGTCCAACTCGACCATAACCAGCGATAACAACAGGAGCTTCCTCAATTTCTTCAGCCGCATTTAAATTGTCTGGTTCTTGTGTTTTTATCGCTTTTTGTGCCAAGGTTGATAAAATAGGCGTCACTAGCATACTTAATACCACAATCAATATTAACTGCTCATACAATAAAATGTCTAAAACATTCGTTTGTTTGGCCATAGCAAATAACACCAGCGCAAACTCACCGCTTTGTGCCAATATTAATGAAACCGCTAAAGAGTTATTTCGTGTTAGCCCAGAAAAATAAGCAATAGGAAAAAGAACCGCAAACTTCAAGAGAACCAAACCTAACATCAAAAACATCATTTGATACGGAGAGTCAATTAATAAGCTTAAATTAAATGACATACCCATCGACATAAAAAACATCCCTAGCATTAAACCTCTGAAGGGCTGAATTTCAGCTTTTACCTGATGTCGATAAGAAGAATCTGATATTAACAAACCAGCTAAAAAAGCCCCCATTGCCATAGATAAACCAGCATGCTCAGTTAAAATTGCAGTGCCTAAAACAATTAGTACAGCAGAGATAGTAAAAATTTCAGGACTGCCTGATTGGGCAACACGATGTAAAATGGGGTGTAATAAATAACGCCCTATTACAATGACTAAAAAAACAATCATTAAAGCTTCAGCTAGCTTAACTCCTATCTCAGCTCCGATATTAATTTCAGGCATTACCAATAGCGGAACAAAGGCTAATAATGGGACTACCGCTAAATCTTGTAATAACAAAATAGCAAAAGCAGTTCTACCGTAAACCGCTGTCAGTGACTTTCCTTCTGTTAATAATTGCAACACAAAAGCCGTTGATGACAGAGCTAGCGAAAGCCCTATTAATAAAGAAGCTTTTAATGAAAGATCTAATAAAAAATAACCAGCCATTGCAATTACAATACCCGTCGCAATTAATTGCATGGCTCCTAGCCCAAACACTAACCGTCGCATTTGCCAGATACGCGAAGGCTTCATTTCTATACCAATAATAAATAATAAAAAAACTACGCCGATTTCAGCAAAAATAGCAACTTGCTCAACTTCAGTAATCACCGCTAGACCAGAAGGACCAACAGCAAATCCAGCGATCAAAAAACCAGGTACTGTACCTATTTTTAATGCCTGAGAGAATGGCACTAATACAACGGCTGCAGTAAGTAAGATAACAAAGTCAACTAATGAATGAGATGCCATATAATATTTATGCTATTAATTTATGATTCTATTTGTTGGATTGCAGCGACTACTTGCTGCGGAATAATATGACTACACTGTTGAGTATAGTCGAAAAATACAATCTCACCGCTTCCCTGCGCGACAATTTTTGTCAATTTCTCACTAAACACACCATATTCCATGGTAAAACGTTTTTCGCGTATCTGACTCACTTTAGTACCGATAGTAATATTGTCAGGATAAGTCAGTGGCGCTAAAAACTTACATTCTGTGGCTCCTAATATAGGGCCAATCTGTGATTCTAACATCAATTGATTAACTCCACTCGCTTCAAAATACTGCATTCGTACATTTTCAAAATAACGAAAATAGACCGTATTATTAATATGCTGGAAAGCATCCATATCTCCCCAAATAATCGGTTGTTTTAAAAATAGTGAATAATATTGACTAAACTCATCAACTGTTTTCATAAAAATCCTCAGCTCATTGATATTAAATTTTTATGCTAAACTTTTTTAGCTGTAATTCTCAAATAGATTTTTTCAGCGATATAACAATGTCCTTCATCATTCGGATGAATACCATCTGCAGTCAAAAACATATCATGGTTAAAGTTTCGATATAACTTGATGAGTTCGCATTGCTCTTGCTTAGCTAAGCCATGTAACAATTGATTGTATTTTTCAATATCAGCCAAAAATATAATATCACCAAAAGCATTTTTTTTGCCATCCAACGATGGAGATATAGGAAGTATTTCATTGATAAACACCCGACAATTAAGTGCTTGAGCAAACTGTATGACTTGGCGAATATTTCGCATAAAATATTCCTGTGGTACTTTATGTTTGGTTTGCTTGGTGTTCTTTTTACTAATCATAACCAAATCATTAATGCTGCATTGAATAATAACAATATTCTCGTGTTGTTTGATTAAACGTGCTGTTAATTCTGTTTTTAACCGAGCACTCAAGCCATCACTTGTTTCTCCTGCAACGCCTAAATTATAAGTCGTTGTTTTTTCTTGTTTCTGAAATTTACTTTCCTGTAACCAATAATTTCGTTTAATTCGTTCAACCCAGCCACCATTTGACAAATCTAATTCGCCTTGAGTAATACTATCGCCAAAACAAAAAATGTTACGGTAATGGACAGGAGAATCAACAGTATTTGATGGCATCAGGTCTACTCAGGGATAAATACTTCATAATTTTCATCGGCTCTTAAATAGCTTGGGATTCTAATACTGATCAATCCCTTATCATCAAGCGCTTTCTTTAACATTTGTTGATTATATTGACCAACTTTATCATCCGCTAAATACTCATCAATAGGAAACCACCTAGCATCACCTATTTCACTTTCCTGTATACTAATGTCGTGAGTTATCGGCGTTAATCGGCAAACCGCATAAATATTTGACGTTGCAAATTGGCCTTTATGATGATGACGAAAACCGACAAAACGATTAAAAGTTGTTTGAATATTGGTTTCTTCAAGCACTTCCCGCATGACTCCCGTCGAAAAATGTTCGTATGGATCTAACATACCTCCCGGAAATTTCCAATTGTGAGGATACTTTTCTAAATGCGCTTTTTCTCGAATAGTAAGCACTTCATTTTTATGATTAATGACAATTCCGCCCACACCAATGGTATGGTTAGCAAACGGCGGCACTAAAGTATCTTTTTCTAATCGCTTGGTCAGCGTAAAAAAACGACGGCTGCAATGATGATTCTCAAACCCTAAGTCAAGAACATGCGGAATATAATTGGCTTTATCAATAGGTAAACTTAACCATACGACCTTAATTTTCTCGATTTCCCACTGCGCTAAAGATATTTGTAATTTGACGATAAAGTCATCCAGAACATCAGGTAAAGCTTGCGAAATAATAATTACTCCACCATATGGATTATATTCACTTTCTAATAAATCAGTTTTTGAATTCATTTTCTTTCGCCACTCTATCCTATAAATTATTTATGATTAACTTACTTAAATAAAACAGACGCATATTAAATGGTCATTAAATCAACAGTTTGTATGCTATTTATCAGCTGACATTATATCGGATTTGGGTATGAAAAATGGCAAATTTTTGCTGGATAACTGTTAATTAGACTTAATCTGTGCATAATAGCGCCACTTTAACCATCATGAGAACCATACAATGCCTGTACGCCAAGCACTTTTAACCCGCGCAGACTCACAGTGT
>JAUIHB010000001.1 GCA_030432465.1 Gammaproteobacteria bacterium | reverse complement strand
AGGCTATGGTCGTCAAATGATGGAATTCATCATTGATGAGTTAAAAACGCTTGGTGCACGAAAAGTATTTATAAAGATTAGCGATTATGTAGATCCAGAAGATGGCCCTATTTACGCTGCGGCATTACAGCTTTATCAGAAGTTTGAATTTGAAGAAGAAGTTAAACTAGCTAATTACTATGATCTCGATGAATCGATGATTATTTTAGGTTTGAGACTTATTCCGAGTGATGCTACACCACAACACGCAGAAGAAAAACCAGCACTTAAATTTGTAGGTATGTTTTGTGTATCTGAGACAGAAGCAACTTATAGTTTTGAGTGGGAGCCTGCCAAATGGTGGAAAGGCAGCTTTGGCGTATCAGATATTTATACCGGATTAGATGCTGCTTATGCAGCAGGTGCTCAGCAAGTGGTATTAAGCTTTCCTTCAACTTACCACAAAATACAAAAAATATTACTCAATGCAGGTTTTGATGTTGTGGGGTGTTTAAAAGATTATTACGAAGATGGGGTCGATGAAGTGCACTATCAGATTCAAATAAAACAAGCAGAGAAAAGTTAATTTCTGTTTTTCATAGTAAAAAGTTCAGTAAATATATTAAATAAAAGAGTAAGGAGTAACAATGTTAAATCTAAAAACATTAATTGCAAGTGGGATTCTTTCGACAACCATTTTAATAACGGCATGCTCTGAGAAAGTTGAGAGTGCTAATCTTGATCGTGTGTTAGATGTCACCTCTGATACTTTATATCAGTTTGAAAAAGAAGAGACCAAGCAACAAGAAACCGCAGTACAAGATTTCGCTGCGGCATTACAAACGAATATGCGTGCTGCAAATCCTGGCGTTCATCCTGGGCCCGTAGGTATCAACGCAAACGAAGATGGTTCTTTTTCGGGTTATTATGATAAAAATGATAATCAGCAACGTGATTCAGGTGAAAAAGATTTATTTAAAGTTGAAATTGACGGTGAAAAACAACGTTTGATTGCTTCTGACACTAATGGTTATGTTCGTGATCACAGTTTCAGTGGAACAGGATTACTTGCTGGTTTATTAATTGGCAGCTTGTTAAGTCGTCAAAGAGCGGCAGGCGTTAATCCTAAGTCGCTAAGTAATAAATCGGCCATGTCAAAATCTCAATATAGTAGCGCGCGTACTCGCTCTAGTTCAGGTAGCCACACTCGCGGTAAATAAGAGTTTTAATAATTTAGTTTTATTACGCTGGTCAGCTTTTTGCTGGCCAGTTTGTTTTTAGTGTTCTTATATTTAGTGATTTAATATGACCGATAATTCTGTTGTGCCTGTAGATAATCAGAATGCACACCATCAAGAAAAAATCATAGACATTAGTCAACGCCAGAGTGGTATTTTACTCGCATCAATCTTGATTGTTGCTTTGTGTGGCATCGCTTATCAACTAATCATCGGAACGGTTTCTTCCTACCTTTTAGGAAACAGTGTTTACCAGTTTTCCTTAACCATCGGTACTTTTATGTTTGCGATGGGAATCGGTAGTTATTTATCTAAGCTCATCGGTCAAGATCATATACACAATTTTATTTTAATCGAAGTGGTTATTTCTTTGGTTGGTGGTGCTTGCAGCATGTTGTTGTTTATTGCATTTCCTTTAACGAATGCCATTTATAGTGTGGTGATGTATGGATTAATCATCATCATCGGTGCTTTAGTTGGTATGGAAATTCCAATATTGACAACTATTTTGTCGCAGAAACAAAGTATGCGAGATTCAATTGCAAATGTTATGTCTCTCGATTACATCGGAGCGCTTATTGGCTCAATTAGTTTTCCTTTACTATTACTACCACATTTAGGACTTATTCGATCGTCTTTTGCCATAGGACTTGCGAATATTTTAACGGCGCTGATTAATATTGTCTTTTTCAAAAAATATCTCAGGCATTATAAATTATTACTGACGACCGCTTGGTTAATATTAATCGCTCTAATTATTTTTATGGTGATGGGAACACGTCTTACCAGTTTTGCGGAGAGTCATTTATATTTTGATCAAATTATTTATCAAAAACAAACACCTTATCAAAAATTAACTTTAACTCGATCAAATAGTACTCGGGATTACCGGCTATTTATTGATGGACATATTCAGTTTTCATCGCGTGATGAGTACCGCTATCACGAAGCATTGGTTCATCCAGTTATGTCTATTGAAGGAAAAAAAGAAAATATATTAATTTTAGGTGGTGGTGATGGGTTAGCAGCACGAGAGCTACTAAAATATTCAGATGTTAAACATATTGATTTGGTTGATATCGATCCTGAAATGACGCGTATGGGAAAAGAGCTCCCAATGCTCGCTATGTTAAATAAAGAAAGTTTACATAATGAAAAAGTTTTCGTACATAACGACGATGCTTTTAATTTCATCAATCAACCTGGCAGATTGTATGATAGAGTGATTGTGGATATGCCTGATCCGCATAATGAAGCTATTAACAAGCTCTATTCAAAAGAGTTTTACAAAATGATCGCACGACGAATGACGGCTGATGGTGTTCTTGTTTCCCAGAGCTCCTCTCCCTTTTTTACTCGTCGAACTTATTGGGGAATTGAAAAAACACTGGCTACTGTTTTTGATAAAACAGAAAGCTTTCAAATTACAGTGCCCTCCTTCGGTGTCTGGGGATTTCATATGGCGACAAAAGAAAATGCCTTTCCAACAGAATATATTTTCGGTAATGAACCTATCTGGGTGAGTAAAGAAGTTATGCAAGGTGCTCGAAATTTCAGTAGCGATATTGCAAAAATTGATGTGCCGGAAAATTCAATTATGGAGCCTAAGTTGTATCACCTATATTTAGAAGATTTGGGGCATTAGTTATTAAATGATTGTATTGAGCAGGAACTTCCATATTAACCTCTAATAGTTATTTGTGAGTTATTTAATCTATGAAAGTAGCAATTAAGTCGATAACTTCTGAATTTATTGGGCCTTGTGCTAACCTAATGATATCTAGTGATCCTTAGAAAAAAGTTGGACGTACTTTGCCTCAGGCGGTTTCAAATTTTAGCCATCCTGAACATGACTGTTATAGGTTAATGGTTAATGAAGAATTAGCTGGCTTTCTTGTTCTTATTCTCAATGGTATGTTTGCTGGAGGCTCTATAAAATCTTTAATGGTTTCTTCTCATTATAGAGGATTAGGTTTAGGTAAGCGTTTGTGGGAGTTCGAGGAAAATAAAATATTTCAAGAATTTGATAATGCTTATTTATGTGTTTCTTCTTTTAACAAAAAAGCTTTTAATTGGTATATTGCTGCAGGGTTTAAGCAGGTAGGGTCATTGGAGGCACTTATTGTTCCCGAATATGACGAATTATTAATGCGAAAAAGAAAACTCTAAATGGCTATGGGAGTTGCTTTAAACCCCCAGCATTTCTTTAGCATGTGATAAGGTTTTCTCGGAAATAACCAAACCGCCTAACATGCGCCCTATTTCTTCGATGCGTTGTTCTTGATTTAGTAATGTCATTTTTGTCACTGTTGCGTTAGCAAGTTTAGTTTTACTGGCAATTAAATGATGGTGTCCACAAGAAGCTACTTGTGGTTGATGAGTGACACAGATGACCTGACGATTGTCGCCAAGTTGCTTTAATAGCCGCCCAACAACTTCTGCTGTTCCGCCTCCAATACCAACATCCACCTCATCAAAAATTAAACTGGGAACAAGTTGTTGTTGTGCGGTAATAACGGCTATGGCTAAACTGATCCGAGAAAGCTCGCCGCCAGAGGCAACTTTGTTGAGAGGTTGTAATGGTTGACCGGGGTTGGCTGAGACCATAAATTCTGCTGTTTCGGCGCCATGACTACTATAGGTGTTTTCTATGGGTTTTAATTGAATTTCTAACTTTCCGCCATCCATTGCTAATAATTGAATCTGCTCGGTAACCAGTTTTTGTAATTTTTTGGCGGTGCTGGTACGACTTTTAGAAAGCTTTATGGCTTTGCTCTGATAATTGGCGATTGCTGTTTGATATTCTTGTTCAATATTATTGAGTTCAGTGTCATCTGCATTAATTTGCATGAGTTCTTGCTGTAAGGCTTCGAAATGTGCAGGAAGTTGCTCCAATCTAATATGGTGTTTGCGAGCGAGATCATGAAATTGAGCTAATTGGCTATCGAGTTCTGCAAGTGCTTCGGGATCACCATCTAGTCGGTCACAATAATGATTCAGGTCACCTTTCGCATCCTGAAGTAAACTTTCGGCTTGAACAAGGGTTTCATACAAAGAGTTCGCTTGTTTATCCAGAGATTGCAATTTGTCTGTTTGTTCAACTATACGTGCCAAATTGCTTAAAATGCTATTGCCATCATCATCATCCAGCCATAAGAGGCTTTGTTGGGCAATTTCTAATCGTTCTTGTACCGTTGCAGCTTGACGATGTTTTTCTTCTAATTCATTTAGAAAGCTTTCTTCAGGATTTGCTTCAGCAAGCTCATTCACTTGATAAGTGAGTAAATCTCTTTTGGCATCACGTGCCACTTTGGCTTCTTGTAGCTTTTGTTTGCGTAGCTCCAATTGTTTTATCGTCTGACTAGCTTGTTTTACTTGATCGAGTAAAGGTTGGTGATTGGCATAACGATCAACTAAGTTAAGCTGTTCCTTGCTACGCAACAGGGTTTGATGGGCATGTTGTCCATGAATATCAACCAACAAACTGCCCAATTCTTTTAGTTGGGACTGAGTGACACTGCGCCCATTGATAAAGCATTTACTACGCCCTTCTTTGACAATTACTCGACGTAGTATACAGGTGCTTTCTTCATTAAGATCTTGCTCATTGAGCCAGTCTTGTGCAGCCGAATTAGAGTGAAGCTCAAAAATTGCGGTTACTTCGGCTTGGTTGGCTTTTGGGTAAATTACGTTGTGGTCGCTTCTTTCTCCAAGGGTTAGACCAAGTGCATCGATAACAATAGATTTTCCTGCACCGGTTTCTCCAGTTATTACTGTCATGCCCTTCGACCAATCTAAATCTAAAGACTGGATTATTGCAAAATTTCGTATTTCGATTCGACTTAACATCTAATCATACAAGTAGTTAATGAAGACTGCTTAGCATTTTATCTTAGTTATTTCGCTTTGGATAGATGTAGTTTTCAATCCTAGATTTTTTGCGCAACAATTCTCTGTTGTATAACCATGCTCGATTTTATAACCGTTGTCCCCAGTTTAATTTACTTCTGAGTACTTCAAAATAGTCGTAGTCAAGCGGGTGAACAAGCTGCATTTCTATGGGATATTGCTTGATTCGTATCCGATCGCCAGCTTCTAAAGAAATAATTTCTTGTCCATCACAACTCAGCTGTGGGTTGTGTGGGCTAGATTCTGAAATGACTAAGTCAATAATTCGCTCACGGTTAACGGTGATGGGACGACTAGTTAAAGTATGCGGAAACATGGGAACGAGTACTATCGAATCGGTTTCTGGCGATACAATCGGGCCGCCGCCAGATAGCGCATAAGCTGTGGAACCTGTTGGAGTTGAGACGATAAGTCCATCTGAGCGTTGGCTATAAACAAATTGGTCGTCCATATAAAGCTCAAACTCAATCATGCGGGCTATTTCGCCTGGATAAAGAACAACATCATTAACCGCACAGGACGAGCCGATTAACGTTTCACCTCTAAACACTTGAGCAAATAGTAAAAAGCGATTTTCCAAGGTATAATCCCCAGCCAAAATTGGGGGAATGCGAGTTACAATTTCTGTCGGGCGAATATCAGTTAAAAAGCCAAGGTGTCCACGATTAATACCTAATAAAGGCACTTGGCTATCGATTAATGCGCGGGCGGTTTTCAGCATGCTGCCATCACCACCCACCACGATGACTAAATCGCATAATTGACCAAGCTGTTCAAAATTAACGATATTAATACCTTCAACTTGTACTGCTTCGTGATGTCGTTGAGGAATATAAACTTGCTTACCGTCATTTTTTAATTGCTGACAGAGTAAGCTTACTGTTTCCATGGCTGCTCGACTGCCCGGCTTGCCTGTGATGCCTATGCGGTTAAATGCAGGTTTTGTATTTTTATTTAATGACATTAACGTAACTCAACGACTTGAATTTTGACATGACAGGTCGCATATTATCCTTAGCTTGTATGAATGCCTAATAATCGACTGTTTTATTTTGATTATCAAGAGACTGGCTTACTAAATAGCCTTTTTATCTAATATAACCCTCATTTTTGGTTGTAGTTTGTATGAAAGAACGTGATTTGCTCTTAATGAAGTCTTTAATAGAGTCCTATGTGCGGGAAGGTTTGCCTGTTGGTTCTAAAGCACTTTATCAGCGCGGCAACTTGTCGGTTAGTGCTGCTACTATTCGGAATATTATGGCGGATCTGGAGAAGCAAGGGCTGTTACTATCCCCACACACTTCCGCGGGTCGGATACCAACTACGCAGGGACTAAGGATTTTTGTCGATCAGTTAGTTCAGGTGAAAGATATTCAGAATGAGAAGCTGGCTCGATTAAAACATTCTTTAAACCCATCTCAGGAAACCAAGACTATCCTAGGGAATGCTTCGAGTATGTTGTCGGAAATGACCAAAATGGCTAGTCTGGTACAAATGCCAAGCAAACCCTTCCAAAGAATAGAACATATTGATTTTGTGCCTCTGTCCGATAGACGAGTTTTAGTAGTTTTGGTTTTACAGGATGACGAAATTCAAAATCGTGTGATTCGAGTTGATCGGGATTTTGATCGACAAGAGTTAAGTCTTATGGCGAATTTCTTAAATCAACATATGGTTGGTAAAGATTTACGTGCTGTAAAACAAGAAATTTTAAATCAAATGACGGCAGATAAAGAGCAACTCGATGAGCTGACTCGCCAAGCGATTTCTTTTGCTCAACAAGGTATGGCTGGTGACTCTAAAGAAGTATCGATAGAAAATAGCTTTCATTTGTCTGGGCAGACTAATCTTGTGTCAATGGCGAGTCTAGGACAATTAGACAATCTGGAGCGAATTTTTCAAGCATTTAAGCAAAAGCAGCAAATTTTAGGAATTCTTGAGCGTTCGATGGTCGCGGATGGTGTCAAAATCTTTATAGGTGAAGAAAGTGGCAACCAGAATTTGTCCAATTGTAGTATCGTGACTGCTCCTTATAAATTAAAGGGGGAATCGATAGGTGTACTTGCTGTCGTGGGGCCTACTCGTATGCGCTATGATAAAGTGATCCCAATAGTTGATGTGACGGCTAAGCTTCTGTCCAACGCGTTGACTTATAAAGCGACCCACAATACTTAGAAGAATTAATCACGATTTTTTCTATTTTTCACTACTTTTTAGCTTGAATATTGTCAACTTACCCCCATATTTGCCAGCATCTTGATTGATGTATCCAAATTTTTAGTGATAACACCATTTAACTATGGGACATAGTTTTGTTCCTTTTTGGGCTTTAGGAGCTTTAAACATGAGTAATAATGAGGAAATTCAAAACACCGAAGAGCAGCAAGCAGAAGCTACCGAAGAACGTGTTGACTCTACCGAATCTTTTGAAGAAAAAGTTGAGTCTTTGTCTGCCGAACTAGAGGCCGCATTAAAAGAAGCTGAAACGCAGAAGGATGTTGCCATACGCGCTAAAGCTGAGACAGAAAATATTCGTCGTAGAGCTGAACGTGAAGTCAGTAATGCCAGTAAGTTTGCTTTAGAACGATTTGCCAAGGAAATTTTAGCGGTTGTTGATAGTCTTGAAAAAGCGTTGGAATTACCTAGTGAAGGTGATACAGCTAACCCTATGCGTGAGGGTATTGAGTTAACTTATAAGCTTCTCATAGATATTTTAGCTAAATTTTCGGTTGAGCAGATCACCCCGCTAGGTGATTCCTTTGATCCAGAAAAGCATGAAGCAATGATTATGCAAGAGAGCGATGAGCATGACGCCAATAGTGTTATGCACGTTGTGCAAAGTGGATTTTCATTAAATGGTCGCTTGATCAGACCTGCCAGAGTGATTGTGGCAAAAGGTAAAGCACCAGAAATTGATGAAAAAGCATAAAAATTCCTTGAATTAATGAATTGAGCCCCCAGATAAAGGGCAACTAAGATTGAAATTGAATTTGCTCTGAATTCTGATAACGGTAAAACAGGCAAATCAAAACAGAAATTGTGGAGAAATAAAGATGGGTAAAATTATCGGTATCGATTTAGGAACAACCAACTCTTGTGTGGCTGTTCTTGATGGCAAAGACACGCGTGTTATTGAAAACGCTGAAGGTGCACGCACCACGCCTTCTATTGTCGCTTATACGGAAGACGGTGAAACTTTAGTAGGTCAGTCTGCCAAGCGCCAAGCGGTGACTAACCCACACAACACGTTATTTGCTATCAAACGATTGATCGGTCGTCAGTTTAAAGACGATGTTGTACAAAAAGATATTAAGATGGTGCCGTATAAAATTACTGCAGCAGACAATGGCGATGCTTGGGTTGAAGTGAAAGGTGAAAAAATAGCACCTCCTCAAGTAAGTGCTGAAGTACTGAAGAAAATGAAGAAAACAGCAGAAGACTTTTTAGGTGAAAAAGTAACTGAAGCGGTTATTACCGTTCCTGCATACTTTAACGATTCACAGCGTCAGGCAACTAAAGATGCTGGACGTATCGCTGGATTAGACGTAAAACGAATAATCAATGAGCCAACAGCGGCAGCTCTGGCTTATGGTATGGATAAAAGTAAAGGCGACAAGACTATCGCTGTTTATGATTTGGGTGGTGGTACTTTCGATATTTCAATTATTGAAATTGCTGAAGTCGAAGGTGAGCACACATTTGAAGTATTGGCGACTAACGGTGATACTTTCTTGGGCGGTGAAGACTTCGACATGCGCGTTATTGAGTATTTAGTTGCTGAGTTTAAGAAAGAAAGTGGTATTGACTTAAACAATGATCCGCTAGCTCTTCAACGCTTAAAAGAAGCCGGTGAGAAAGCCAAAGTTGAGCTATCGTCTAGCCAACAAACAGATGTTAACCTGCCATACATCACTGCTGATGCAACAGGTCCTAAACATTTAAACATTAAGTTAACTCGCGCTAAATTAGAGTCATTGGTTGATGATTTAATTGAGCGCTCTTTAGAGCCTGTGAAAATGGCGATTAAAGATGCTGGCTTAAATGTTTCTGAAATTGATGAAGTTATATTGGTTGGTGGTCAAACTCGTATGCCGAAAGTACAAGAAGCGGTAACCAACCATTTTGGTAAAGAGCCACGTAAAGATGTGAATCCTGATGAAGCAGTAGCTATGGGAGCAGCAATCCAAGGTGCGGTTTTAGCTGGTGATGTGACAGACGTATTGCTATTAGACGTAACACCATTATCTCTTGGTATTGAAACCATGGGTGGTGTGATGACTAATTTGATTGATAAGAATACAACCATTCCAACTAAAGCGAATCAAGTATTCTCAACTGCGGAAGATAACCAGACAGCGGTAACTGTGCATGTATTGCAAGGCGAGCGTAAAATGGCTTCGCAAAATAAATCATTAGGTAAGTTTGATTTACAGGATATTCCAGCTGCAGCACGCGGAATGCCACAGATTGAAGTAACTTTTGATATCGATGCGAATGGTATTTTGAATGTATCAGCAAAAGATAAAGCTACTGGTAAAGAGCAATCAATTGTTATTAAAGCATCTTCTGGTTTGTCTGATGATGAAGTTGAAAAAATGGTACGTGATGCAGAAGCGCATGCTGAAGAAGATAAGAAATTCCAAGAACTTATTGATGTGCGTAACAAAGCTGATGGCCTGATTCATGCGACCAAGAAAACGATGGAAGATGATAAAGTTACTTTTGAAGACGGTGAGAAAGAAGCCATTGAATCTGCAATTAACGATTTAGAAACTGCAATGAAAGGTGGTGATAAAGCTGAAATCGAAGCTAAAACTGAGGTCTTGACTCAAGCTTCTCAAAAAATGGCTGAGCGTATGTACGCACAGGCTCAAGCAGAAGCAGGTGCTCAAGGTGAGCAACCTCAGCAAGACTCAAATGAAAGTGCTAAAAGCGGTGACGATGATGTCGTAGATGCTGAGTTTGAAGAAGTAAAAGACGATAAAAAATAAGTGTAGCTCGCGCGGCGCTTGGTGCCGCATTTTGCGATAAGTGTAGCGCGGGGAAATGCTCCCCGCGTTACTGTTTCTGAAAGTTTTAATTTGGTATCAGGTAAGATGTCTAAAAAAGATTATTATGAAGTTCTAGGCGTTAACAAAGGCGCAACCGATCAAGAGTTGAAGAAAGCCTATCGTCGTCTTGCAATGAAGTACCACCCAGATAGAAATCCAGACTCCAAAGAAGCTGAAGAAAGCTTTAAAGAAGCCAAAGAGGCTTACGAAATACTCACTAATCCGCAAAAACGCCAAGCTTATGATCAGTATGGTCATGCTGGTGTTGATCCAAGCCAAGGCGGGTTTCACGGTGGCGGCGGCGCAGAAAGTTTCAGTGATATTTTTGGTGATGTTTTTGGTGATATTTTTGGTGGTGGTGCCCGTGGTGGTGGTCGTCAACGTCAGCGACGAGGTGCCGATTTACAATATAATTTAGAAATGTCTTTAGAAGAGGCGGTTAAAGGCGTTAAAAAGACAATTAAAATACCAACTTATGTAGATTGTGAGCCTTGTGATGGAAGCGGCGCAAAAAAAGGTTCTTCTTCAACTACCTGTGGTACTTGTAAAGGTGTCGGCCAAGTTAGAATGCAACAAGGTTTCTTTTCCGTACAACAAACTTGCCCAAGTTGTCATGGACAAGGTACGGTTATTAAAGATCCGTGTACGGTTTGTTCTGGACAAGGACGTGTTAGAAAAGAAAAAACTTTATCGGTTAAAGTACCAGCTGGCGTTGATACCGGCGATAGAATTCGCTTAACTGGTGAAGGTGAAGCGGGTGGGCCTGGTGCTGTTCCCGGTGATTTATATGTACAAATGCATGTTAAACAACACCCTATTTTTGAGCGTGATGGTGATAACCTGTACTGTGAAATGCCGATTAGTTTTACAACGGCTTGTTTAGGTGGGGAATTAGAAGTTCCAACATTAGAAGGTCGCGTTAAATTGAAGGTGCCGGAAGAGACTCAAACAGGCAGAATGTTCCGTTTACGAGGTAAAGGTATTACCCCCATGCGTGGTGGTATGCGAGGTGACTTACTTTGTAGAGTTGTTGTGGAAACGCCTGTGAAGCTGAACAAAGATCAGAAAAAAATGCTACAAGAGTTCGATGAATATCTAAAAGGCAGTAAAAAACAACACTCGCCGAAATCATCGACTTGGTGGGATGGAGTAAAAAACTTCTGGGATGAAATGACCAATTAATCTTAATTCTTTAATTGATTAAATTTGGCGTATTCATTCAGCGATTATGCATCTGGATACTAAATAACAAAGGCAGCTAAAAAGCTGCCTTTGTTATTTCTAAGCATGCTATTTGCTTTATAAACAAAAGATATATTGGCTTATCTTACTGCCGGCTTGCTGATCAATCTCGTAGGTATAAAAAATACTGAGCAATATTAATAAGTTAGTCTGTTTCTTACAGAATATATCTGAAATATATTATTGCGAAAAGCATTAGGTAATTATTACCGTTTGAATTTATTGAAGAAATTGGCTATTAAGGCTGTTGTTTATTAATAAGTTTGTTCTAAAAAGAAAAAGAGGAAATTAAAGAGTATGAAGATTCAAGGAGTTCCAAGTATTGCCGCTGCACTTTGCCTTGGCGGATTTTTGATGGCTTGTAGCGATCCTAATAAATCGCCAGAAGCTGTTACAGAAACTATCAATGTAGAATTTAATACCCCAACCGAATTTAGTTTAAAAGGTAGCGATCCCGATGGTGATGCTATTACTTATAGCATTGTTAAACAACCTAATATCGGTTTTATTACTGCCATTGATAGAGAAAACCAGCTTTTTCTTTATACACCTTCTGCTACCAGCACTTCGAGTGCATTATTTGATTTTAAAGTGAGTGATGGTGAGTCTGAAGCTATCGGTACAATTACTTTTGATATTGTTGATAACACTACCCCAGTAGTAACTGGTTTTTCTCCGGAAGATGGTGCTATACGCGTTGAAGACACGAGTAGCATCAGTGTGTCATTTGATGATGTGATGGGTTCGATTAATTACGATCCAGAAAATACAGAGTGTCATGGTGGTATTCAGGTTTCTGCTGATAACTTTACCACTTGTACCGCTTTTTCTGATGTATCTTTAAGCGATGATAATCGAACATTTCAATTAACCATTGCTGATGGTTTACAAAATGATGCTACTTATCAAATTAAAGTAACTGATGAGACACAAAACTTCCACGGAACATCTGCTGCAGAAGAGGTTGTGGGAAGTTTTACTGTTGAATCAGCGGACTTAAAAATTACTGAAGTTTCCGCTTCTAAGTATTGGGATGATAACCGTTGGATCGAAGTTTATAATGGTACCGCTGGCAATATCGATTTAGCTGATTACTCTGTAAAAACAGGCAGTATTAATCTGGATGATTTTACCGATGCTGGTATTCAGATTTTTCCTGTTCCAACTTTAGAACTGGAACCAGGTGAATATGCTATTGTTCAAGGGCGTTTTGCTAACGGATATTGGCAGACCAGTGTCGAACAATCTGAGCAATTAGTTTTGATTGGTAATTTAGCTGATAACATTCGACCAAATTGGTATTTGAATGGTTTTGTAGAGTTACTGAATACAGAAAGTAATCAAACCGTTGATTTTGTTCGGTTTGGAGCAAACTTACAAGAACCAACCGATGCTGCGGGGTGGACTGGTGAAGATTCTGCTCCAGCACTTACAGAAGACTTAGGCATGAGCTTGGTAAGAAGCATTGATAATGTTGATACTAATATGTCAACTGACTGGACTTACTCGGCTTTTGTTACGCCTGCGGGACCGAACGATGTCACATGCAATGATGATGTTGATGAAGATGGTATTCCTGATTGTTCAGAAGTTGAAGGTGCTACTTTTGCTGGCTTATCTTTGTATGATTGGGGAGCGCGCCAAGGAATAAAAGATATTTTCATTGAAGTAGATTATATGGAAAGTGATGATCCCGGCATCACACCACATCAAGTTGCCTTGCAAAAAGTAGTCGATGTATTTGCACAAAAAGGTTACGCCGTACATTTTGATGCTGGTGATTTATATCATCAGGCCGAAGGACTATCTGCGGCAGACTTTGATTTGGGTGGCGGTAACCAGATCGAATACTATGCACAAACTACTTTTGCTGCCACAGAAACCGCTCCGAGTTTAATTGATCATAAAGTCAAAAACTTTGATCTTAGAAGAAAGCCAATTTTTCACTATATGTTAATGGCGAATAGCCAAAGAGAAGATGGTGCAGCAGGCTCTTCAGGGGTGGCTGAGCTATGGGGAAATGATCTATTAATTTCTATTGGAAGTTGGGGGCTTACTATGGAAACAGAAGAAGCTGCTAATACAACTATAAACTTCCAGTCTGGTACCATTTTGCATGAATTGGGACATAATTTAGGTTTATTACATGGCGGTAATGATAATCTGAATTACAAGCCAAATTATGTGAGTAGTATGAATTATCTATATCAGTTAAGTGGACTGCCAACGATAGGTGAGAGAGAAGGTGATCGTTATTATCGAACATTCTTTAGAGATAATTTGAATTGTAATCTTGAAGGTAATGAACTGCTGAATGGTTTTACGGTTTCACCTGCTGATTTTAAAATGGATTATTCAAGTGGAGTAAATGCTTCTCTGGATGAGTCATCAGTTAATGAAGTATTAGGGCTGGGAAATATTGATTCTGTTGCCGTTGACTTTAACTGTAACGCGAATGATAGCGAAATATTAGTTGATGTTGATATTAATGGTAATGGTTCGTCTACTGATGTTTTAAATGATGTTAATGAGTGGGCTATGCTGGTACTTGATTTTTCACGTTATTGGAGTGGTACGGTGAGTGGTGAACGAACGAGCTCTACATCACAACAAAAAGTTCGTGATATTAATACGTTTAATCAACCACAACTGATCCATGAAACAGCGCCAAGCGAAAGCTTCTTTAAAGAGTTGAAAAAAATTACTCATGCTAAATAAGCTACGCATCATATTGGTAATTGCTGCGATAACTTTAACTGCTTGTCAGCCTAACGCTGATGAGCCGTTAAAGCTCAGCAAAGAAAAAGAAACTTTTTTGTGGCAAATACTGCAAGGTGATCTGTTTTATGATGGTCAACTAGTGGATTGGTCGCAAGAGAGTATTCCTCAATGTAAAACTTGTCAGATTTTTCCTGAAAGAATAATGCACCCTTCTGGGCCTTTAGTTTCATTTAAGTTACAACATGAAGGTCAATTTAGAGCTATCAAAAAAGAAGCTCTTTTTCCTTGGATTGATGTTAATGAACAAGGAAAATCACTTCGTTTGACGGTAAATTCTGATCAAAATAAAAACTCACTAATTGTAAATCTTCCTGATGAGCAATTAAAAATTCAACCTAAACAAATAGTTGAGTTTTCTATTGGGGACACTGAATACCTGTTATGGGTTGAAGAGTTTAAAAAAGGACAATCTCAGAGTAGTCATAGTATTGAACAAAGAGACTTAAGTTTTAAGTTTCTGTTAGTGAGAATTTAAACCAGAACATTGACAGTCTGACTGTGAAGACGTAGTACACACTGCGTCTTTTATCCTTGTTTGTTGTGTGGGGTTTCTTGGACAACAAGCAAATAGCTTGTCTCTTAATTTTTTACGTGCGCGTTGAACTTTACTTTTTAAGGTTGATAGCGGTATTGATAATTCGGCTGCGACGACTTTTTGCGGGCGATTAGCAAGATCGCAATGTTGTAAAATATGTCTTTCTTGAGTAGGTAGCATTTGGATTAAAAAATCTAAACATTCGATCAGCGAGTTGTAAGAATCTGTATCAATCACTCCTTTATCATGATAGGCCAAATCAAAAGAAATGGTCTGATTTTTTGATAATTTACGATAATGATCGATGAGCTTGTTTTGGGCAATTTTAAATAACCAAGATTTAAGCTTATGAATATTTTTCAATTCATTCTTTGCTTGATAACCACTGATTAAAGTTTCCTGTACTAAATCGTTTGCTAGTTCTTTATCACCTGTTTTGGACAATAAAAAGTGTTGAAGTTCCTGACGGAACTCCAACCAGACTTTTTCTGAAAGTGATTGCATCAAAAATGGCTTAAAAAAGAATTGCTATTTGAGCTAACAGTTACAGAGACGATTTTTATTCGGTTTTTCGCAGCATTCATTTTTATCTTCCGGTTGACAACAATTGAGCTGTTTTTGTTGAGAGCAACAATTATATATTGTTTCTTCTACGGCGGGGAGACTGGCATCGTTGTTGTTTATGGTTGGAGTGTTTTGTTTAGTGGCTAATTCTGACATAGTATAATTTCCCATTTAATTGTGAATTTATAAGTAGACGAGAAAGTGCTGAAAAAGACGCAAAATTTGTACATTTAACTTAATAAAAACACTGCAAGTGGTTTGAGGTATTATGCTTGTTGACTAGAGACTGCTTAGCCAGCTAGAATTTATTTATTTAGTCTAGCTAAGTATTTGGTTTATGGATATTCGTTCACAACTTTTTCGGCTCAACCGCTATTTAAATATTCTCGCACAGAATTCGTCAATGTCTTCAGCCCGCTTAGAAGTCTTGCGATTAGTCAAGCTACATAATCCCATGACCTTGAGACAACTCTGTGATATTCAGCAGGTTTCCATGCCGACTATGTCTAAATTGGTCGATGAGCTGCAAAATCAGGCATTGGTGATAAGAGCGCAATCAAAAGACGATGCACGACAACGCTGGATCGTTCCTACCCAAAAAGGGATCCAACAATTAGCTGATGCTGAAAAACAGAGTGAAGATTTTTGGCAAACTAAATTTTCTCATCTTGATGAGGCTCAATTAAGAGACATCGAAAATGCGTTAAGAAAAGTAAATGATGCAATTGCATCAAAAGCTGAAAGATAACAAATTGTAGTCACCAAACTCTTAACAATAAATGTGATAGGTATTTATTATTTAAAAATAAGAATGAGTAATACAGATTACAAATTGAGCTCTAAAAAGTCTCTCTAAATGCGATTCATTTTTATCTAGAGAAAATGAATTGGCGTGTATCAGAATTTTATCGAATATAACGCACTACAAGGTTTTTTTTTATACAAAAAGATCGGTACAAAGTCGTAAAAATCAGTATAATCCGCTCACTTTAGGTTATTTAATCTATCATTGTAGCTATGAAGATTGACAAGAATATGTAACACTTTTAAGTGAGTTTTGAGAGTCCTATTATATTCTTCAATATAACATTAAATGATTCGATTAATGCGCAGTACTTGTCATGGACATGTGCTGGCCACTTCACAAACATCAACGGGGGATTGGAGTGAAGCCAACAGAAATTAAAGACCCAGAATACTTTCATAAAGTTGTCGATTGCCAATATGCGTGCCCTGCGCATACACCAGTACCAGAATATATTCGATTAATTGCCGCTGGGCGTTATGATGATGCTTATATGATCAACTGGGAGTCCAATGTATTTCCTGGTATTTTAGGGCGCGTTTGTGATCGCCCTTGTGAACCAGCTTGCCGTCGTGGCCGCGTTGAAGAAGAACCTGTTGCGATCTGTCGTTTAAAACGTGTTGCAGCTGATAACAAAGATGATATTAGTGCTCGCTTACCAGAAATAGCACCTAAAAATGGTAAAAAAGTCGCATTGATTGGGGCTGGTCCTGCTTCTTTGACTGTTGCGCGAGATTTAGCGCCGTTGGGCTATGAAGTTGAGCTTTTCGATGAACAGGATATTGGTGGTGGCTTTATGCGTAACCAGATCCCCTCTTTCCGTTTACCAATCGAAGTGCTGAATGAAGAAGTTAACTACATTTTAAATATGGGAGTTCTGGCTCATTTTAAACATTATGTCGATAGTTTAAAGAAATTAGTTGATAACAAAGAATACGATGCAATTTTCATTGGTTCTGGTGCGCCTAATGGAAGAGATTTAGCAAAATTACCGGGACGTCAGGCTGGTGATGCCAATATTCACATTGGTATCAATTGGTTGGACAGCGTAGCGTTTGAGCATACAAAATCAATTGCAAAAAATGTCTTAGTTTTAGGCGGTGGTAATACGGCTATGGATTGTTGTCGTACTTCGCGTCGTTTGGGAGGAGAAAATGTACGTGTTGTTGTGCGTAGCCCACAATCCGACATGAAAGCTTCGCCGTGGGAAATTGAAGATACCTTGGGCGAAGGTATTCCTATTTTTGAAAACCATACACCAAAAGAGTTTGTTGTTGAAAATGGCAAGCTTAAAGGTATGAAATTTGAAAAAGTACGTGCCGAATATGATGAAAACGGTAAGCGTAGTTTAGTACCAACTGGTGAAGATCTAGTCTTCATGGAAGCTGATGAAGTTATTATTGCTATCGGTCAGGACAATGCGTTTCCTTGGATTGAGCGAGATATAGGCATCGAATTTGGCGATTGGGATATGCCTGTTGTGGATAAAACCACCTTTCAATCGACTAATGAGCGAGTATTTTTTGGCGGTGATGCGGCATTTGGTCCTTCAAATATCATTACAGCAGTTGCTCATGGTCACCAAGCAGCCATTTCTATTCATAAATTTTGTCAGGGCGAAGATGTTGCCGAACGTCTGGATCCACAAGTTAATTTGTTATCGCAAAAAATGGGGTTCCACGAATGGACTTACGATGCTCATATTGATCATGATAAGCGTCATTTAGTACCTCATGTTGATAAAGAAACGGCATTAGCCAACCTGAAGATAGAAGTTGAGAAAGGCTTCGATCAAAATTTGGGTTACGAAGAAGCTATGCGCTGTTTAAATTGTGATGTACAGACTGTATTTACTGATGACTTATGTATTGAGTGTGATGCTTGTGCAGATGTTTGTCCAACTAGTTGCATCAACTTTCTTGAAAATGGTGACGAGGAAGATTTACGAGGTCGTTTGTTAGCGCCTGCTAACGAAAAAGATCAGGATTTATATGTTTCTGGTGAGTTAAAAACCACCAGAGTCATGGTTAAAGATGAAAATGTCTGTCTGCATTGTGGATTATGCGCTGAGCGCTGCCCAACAGCAGCTTGGGACATGCAAAAATTTACTTATTCAGTTACAAAGGCAGGCAAAGAATGCGCATAGAAGCGGTTAATGATTTTGTAATTCGCTTTGCGAACGTTAATGGTACAGGTTCGGCTAGTGCTAACAATATGTTTTCCAAAGCAGTCTTTCGCATGGGCGTTCCAGTTAGTCCCAAAAATATTTTTCCTTCGAACATTCAAGGCTTGCCAACTTGGTTTGAAGTTCGAGTGACAGAAAAAGGCCATCTAGGCAGTCGTGGCGACGTTGATTTTGTGGTGGCGATTAACGGCCAAACTATGCAGGAAGACTATGATACTTTGATGCCGGGCGGTTATTTTCTATATGATTCAACTAAAGCACTTCCAAGAAGTTTTCAGCGGGATGATATTATCGAAATTGGTATTCCTCTGACCCAAATGTGTATTGATAATTATGATAACCCGCGTCAGCGCCAGTTATTTAAAAATATTATATATGTTGGATCTTTAGCTTATTTGTTTGATATGGAGTTTGAAGTCTTAACAGGTATGGTAAAAGATCAGTTTGCTAAAAAAGAAAAATTGATTGCGCCAAATGTTAAAGCTTTAGAACTAGGTTATAACTATGCCAAAGAACACTTTACAGACACTTGCGGTTTAAAGGTTAATCGTCGCGACAATATTGGCGATTCAATTATTATCGACGGTAACAGTGCGACAGGGTTAGGCGCTGTTTATGCGGGAGCGACTGTTGTTGGTTGGTATCCGATTACACCTTCGACTTCAGTCGTTGAAGCGTTTGAAAAATACGCCAAAAAATTCCGCATCGAAAAAGAGACAGGTCAAAATAAGTTCGCGATACTGCAAGCTGAAGACGAATTGGCCGCCATTGGTATGGCTATCGGGGCAAACTGGAACGGTGCACGCGGTTTTACCGCAACATCTGGTCCTGGGTTATCATTAATGAGTGAGTTTTTAGGTCTTGCTTATTTTGCGGAAATTCCAGTAGTGCTGGTTGATGTTCAACGTAGCGGCCCGAGTACTGGTATGCCAACGCGGACTCAGCAGTCTGACATTATTTCGGCAGCCTATGCCTCTCATGGTGATACCAAGCACGTATTATTGATCCCTTGTGATCCTGCTGAATGTTTTGAAATGACGGCAGCGGCATTTGACTTAGCTGAAAGACTGCAAACCCCCGTTTTATTGATGTCAGACCTTGATTTAGGTATGAATGACCATGTGAGTCGCCCACTGAAATGGGACGATAATAGAGCATATGATCGTGGTAAAGTTTTGTCTGAAGAAGATCTGGATAATATGCAGGAGCGCTGGGGACGTTATAAGGATGTGGATGGTGATGGAATTGGTTACCGAACTTACCCCGGGACTCACCCAACTAAAGGTTCTTATTTTACGCGTGGTTCATCGCATAATGAATATGCTGCTTATACCGAAAATAGTAGCGACTACGAAGAAAATATGGAGCGGCTGGTTAAAAAATGGGAAACCGCCAAAGATCTGGCTCCAAGACCACAAATTAAATACCGTGACGAAAACTCTAAAGTTGCGGCTATTTTTTACGGCACGAGCGCACAAGCCAGCTATGAAGCACTGGATGGTTTACAGGAAGAGGGAATTAAAATTAATACTTGCCGTATCAAATCATTTCCCTTCCATGAAGATATTAAAGCGTTCATTGAGCAACACGACACTGTATTTGTGATTGAGCAAAATAGAGATGCGCAAATGCGAACTTTGTTGCTGAATGAGCTAGACGCTAATACACAAAAATTACGTTCTATTTTGAACATTGATGGGATGCCAATACGGGCGCGTCGAATTAAGCGAAAAATTGAGAGAATGCTCAATGGTGAGCAAGTTAGCCCTTTTACCACCGCCAATAGTGCAAAAAATAGCAGTAAAGAGGTAGTCGCATGAGTTATTTACGATCAACTTTCCGCCACCCGGAAGCGGCAAAAAATTCACTGGGTTATACACAAGCCAATTACGAAGGTGCACTATCAACTTTATGTGCAGGCTGTGGCCATGACTCTATCAGTAACTCAATTATTAATGCATGTTTTGAGTTGGCGCTTGAACCACATAAAATCGCAAAAATGTCGGGAATAGGTTGTTCGTCAAAAACTCCTGCCTATTTTCTGGCTAACTCTCATGGTTTTAACTCTGTTCATGGCCGTATGCCTTCCGTGACTACTGGAGCCAACATGGCTAATCGTGATTTAACTTACATCGGGGTTTCTGGTGACGGCGATACAGCCTCCATAGGGATGGGGCAGTTTATGCATTTGGTGCGTCGAAACGTTAATATGGTTTATATTGTGATGAATAACGGCGTTTATGGCTTAACTAAAGGTCAGGATTCTGCAACCGCGGATTTAGGGAGTGCGAGCAAAAAAGGTGTTCCCAACATGTACGAGCCTATGGATCTTTGTGAGTTGGCAATATCTCTCGGTTCTGGCTATGTTGCACGTAGCTTTTCTGGTGATAAGTCCCAGTTAGTTCCTTTGATCAAAGGAGCCATAAAGCACAACGGCTTCGCACTCATTGACTGTATTTCTCCTTGTGTGACTTTTAATAATAACCCTGCATCTACCAAAAGTTACGAATGGGTGCGTGATCATAAAGAGGCAACGGGTACTATTGATCTTGTACCTCATGAGCAAGAGATTAAAGTACAAAATCCGGAAAACTTAACTGAAAGCATTCAATTGCATGACGGTACAACAATTAATCTACAACGCCAGCCCGGCTCTCTTGATATTACTTGTCGAGAGTCTGTGTTAACGGCTTTGGAAGAAGCAAAGCAAAACCAACAGGTATTAACTGGATTGCTGCACTTAAATACTGATTCGCAAAATACGCATGAAATTATTAATACATCAAAGCGTCCTTTAAATACTATGAATGAGTCTGACTTATGTCCAGGCAGTGAAATTTTAGAAGCGATTAACGAGAGTTTAAGATAAGCATTATGTCGACTAAGATTGCGGTTAACGCTGCTTCAGGCAAAATGGGGCAGCAAGTTATTACTCAGGTTATCAGTCATCAGTCAGTTGAGTTGGTTGCGGCTATTTGTCGGGCTGAGCATAGACTGTTGGGACGAACTGTACGCACAACAGATGTTAATTACACCAGTAATATGAGTGCAGGCTTAAAACAAAGTGATGTGGTTATCGACTTTAGTTTGCCAGAGGCCACAATGCAGTTGGTTCAGCGAGCAGTACAAAATAAAAAAGCAGTATTAATCGGGACAACTGGTTTCGATAAAGCGCAGACAGAGCAACTGGAGCAAGCGGCTAAAAAAATACCTATTTTACTGGCTCCTAATACCAGCATTGGAGTGAACTCTACTCTTGCATTGCTTGCAATGGCGGCAAAAATGCTTGGTAAAAAAGCTGATATTGAGATCATTGAAGCACATCATAAACATAAAATAGATGCACCTTCTGGTACTGCAATTCGTATGGGACACACTATTGCAGAAGCGATGGGTGAAAAATTCGATGAGCTGAAAGTGACGGAAAGTCGTTTTGAAAAAAGGATTCGTAAATCTGGCGAAATAGGAATGTCAGTGATTCGTGCTGGTGAAATTATTGGTGAGCATAAGGTTTTATTTGCTTTAGATAATGAAATAATCAGCATTGAGCACAAGGCACAAAATCGGCACTGTTTTGCAGAAGGTGCGGTTGCTGCTGCAATTTGGCTCGCGACTCAGCCTCCGGGTTTTTATTCCATGCAGGATTTTTTGTCGGCAGAATAAAAGGCAGAATTCTGTATTTTTACCAAGCAGTACAACTAATTAACACCCCGCTGTGGGTTGCTCAAGTGGTTTATGAGTCACCCACAGGATCAACTTCTAAACGCCATCTTACCCTGCTAGCGCTTTTCAGCTTTTCGATATCGGTTAAGGTTAAATCTAATAACTGGTGTAACTGATTGCGATTTGTTGTTTGCAAAAATAACTGGTAGCGGAATTTGCCTGCTTTTTTAACATAAAGAGCAGGTGCGGGACCTAATAATTCCACTTTTAAATCACTATAACGGTCAAGGATTTGGGTAACGTCTTGCAGAAAGCTTTTAACCTGAGGTAACTGAGGTGATTCTGCTTGAAACATTGCAGCAAAAGCGTGGGGCGGTAATTCTGCTTCAACCCGTTCTTGAATAGCTGATTGAGCGAATTCAGTATAACCTTCATGGATGACTTGATGCAGCATTGAATGCTCAGCATGATGAGTCTGGATAAGAACCTCTCCGGGCTTATCTGCACGTCCAGCTCGCCCTGATACTTGAGTGATTAATTGAGCTGCATATTCTGGCGCCCGGAAGTCTGCGCTATAGAGTGCGCCATCCATATCTATCAGCGCAACCAAAGTAACGTTTGGAAAATGATGACCTTTGGCAAGCATTTGCGTACCAATCAGTATATCAATGTCCCCTGCTTTTATTGATTCAACGAAACCTTGCATAGCCATTTTTTTTCGAGTCGTGTCTCTATCAATGCGGGCAACCTGGTGATCGGGAAATAACTGCGTGATTGTCTCATGTAAACGTTCGGTACCCAGCCCAATAGGAACCATTTCATCACACTGACAGGTTGGGCATTGATGAGGAGCGCGGCGGTTAGAACCACAATGATGACATTGTAAATAATGGTTTTGAAAATGATAGGTAAAGTGGGTGTCGCAGCGAGTACAGCTAGCACTCCAGCCACACTCATGACAGAGCAAAACAGGAGCATATCCACGACGGTTTAAAAAGAGTAAAACTTGGCCTTGATTATTTAAATGAGTTTTAATGGTTTTTATTAATTCAACGGATAAACCATTATTTAATACCTGTTTTTTCAGATCGATAACTTTGTAAGTTAAAGCTGTTGAGTTTTGTGCTTTTTGAGTTAAGTTGAGTTGTGTGACTTTATTTTTTTGCACATTCATCATCGTTTCAATTGATGGAGAGGCACTTCCCAGTACCACAGGAATTTGCTCTAAATTTGCCCGTACCATCGCAACATCACGTGCCGAATAGCGAAACCCCTGTTGTTGTCTAAATGACAAGTCATGCTCTTCGTCAATAATGATTATACCGGGGTATTTTAACGGTACAAATAAAGCAGAGCGCGTGCCAATAATAATTTGAGCATCGTTATTACTGGCTTTCAACCAGCTTTGCAGTCGTTGCTGTTCACTCATACCAGAATGTAGCAGTACTATATCTACCGCAAAACGATCCTGAAAACGTTTAAGTGTTTGGGGGGTTAATCCTATTTCAGGTACTAACACCAAAGCTTGTTTACCCTGCTGTAAAACATTTTGTATTAAACGCAGATACACTTCAGTCTTACCGGATGCAGTTACGCCAAATAACAAAAAGGTTTGGTATTGATTCAATGATTGCTTAATAGTTTCAATCGCGGAGTTTTGTTGTGTATTTAGCTGAATGTTTGGTGGAATCTTAAATGAACTTTCGCTGATTTTAGCTTCATTTTTAGGGTATATTCGCTCAACCCACTTTTTTCCAGCCAAAGTCTTTAGTTGGCTATAAGTTATATTCAATTGATTGATTTGATCGTGACTGATGCCTTCAGAAGCTGAAGCTAGTTGTTCGAGGGTAAGCTTTTGTTTGACCGCATTTTTTGCCAGTAAATTTTGCGTAATTTGTTGTTTACCCAGCAGAGTGATTTGCCAACGGCTAGGGCGAGTGTATTCGGTCGGTTTGCCTTTTAGTAAAGCCGTAGGTAGCATCGTTTGCCAAATTTCACCATAAGGTGCGTGATAATACTTTGCAATCCACTGATAAAGTTTAATTAAAGATGCTGGTAATAATGGTTTTTCATCAATGATGAGTGAAATAGCTTTTAATGTGGTTGACTGTCGATGTTCTACCCGGTCATTACTGTGGGATTCATTAAGAGAGTCGTTGTGGGATAAATCGAGGCTTGATTGTTGGGCAGGACGATCTGAAGTGACTGGCTTTGCAAGTGACTCCTTGCTCGCTGCCAGATTAGCCTTATAATCTTGTGTACTTGTGATTTGATGAATAATGCCTATTTTGCTGGATTGACCAAATGGTACTTTAACTCGCATACCAACTTGCGGAGTTATGGCCGTGTTAGCTGATAATTCATAATCAAATATCCGCCGTAGCGGAACGGAGATTGCTACACTTATGATAAAGTCTTGATTGATAACCGCTGAATTGGTTGGTTTAGGTTGTGTGTTATCCACTAAGCTTTTAATCATTCTAATACAGGGCAAAATATTGTGCGGTAACCTGTTTTTTTTCTCAAGCTAAAAAGCGGATATTTATTTTTCCTGAAAAGAAAAATAACCGCTAATTCTGTTTAAAAAACAAATGCGTCTTTTAAAATAGGTCTAAACAAGTTATAAAGCACCTTGATATTATGTTTCTTATATTTTGCATTATCAACATGAAAAAACGTTAAATTGACGCTAGGTAAATAAGACTTTCGTCATTATAATGATACATTTTTATAGGCTGAAATATTTGTCACAATATTGACAGGTGTTTGCAGTAATTTAATTGTAAACAACACAAATCAAATCCATCACCGACAAGAGTCAAACAATGACGGAAATTATTCCTAAAAAACGACCACTCTATATTCGCTACGCTGGTCCTGTATTGCTAGAGACCCCACTGCTTAACAAAGGAAGTGCATTTTCTGTTGAAGAAAAGAGGGCTTTTAATTTAGAAGGGTTATTGCCAGCCAATATTGAAACCATTGAAGAACAATCGCGTAGAGCTTATCGACAGTTTTCTCAGTTTGCCGAGGATTTAGATAAACATATTTATTTACGTAATATTCAAGATACTAATGAAACACTCTACTTTCGCCTGATTACCGATCACTTAGAAGAAATGTTGCCGATCATTTATACGCCGACGGTTGGTTTGGCTTGTCAGAAATTTTCTCAAATTTATCGACGTAAACGCGGGTTGTTTGTGTCGTACCCTGATCGTGATCGCATTGAAGAGATGCTACAAAATGCCACCAAACAAAATGTTAAAGTAATTGTAGTCACAGATAGTGAACGAATATTGGGGCTCGGCGATCAAGGGATTGGTGGCATGGGGATCCCTATTGGTAAACTGGCACTTTATTCAGCGTGTGGGGGGATTAGTCCTGCTTATACTTTGCCAGTAGTACTTGATGTTGGTACTAACAATCAAGAGCTGCTTGATGATCCGCTTTATATGGGGTGGAGAAACAAACGCATCAGCGGAGATGAGTATTTTGAGTTTGTAGACAACTTTATTCAGTCAGTGCGTCGCCGCTGGCCAAATGCATTGATCCAGTTTGAAGATTTCGCTCAAGCAAATGCAACGCCTTTATTGAAAAAGTATCAAGATCAGATTTGTTGTTTTAATGACGACATTCAAGGTACTGCTGCGGTTACTGTAGGTACTTTATTGGCAGCATGTCATGCTCAGGGAACTCAACTAAAAGATCATCGTGTGGTATTTGTAGGAGCTGGTTCGGCGGGTTGTGGTATTGCAGAGCAGATTGTGGCGCATATGGTTGAGGATGGTTTAACCGAGCAACAAGCCGTTGAGCAAGTGTATTTAACCAGTAGTAAAGGTTTATTGATTGAAGGTATGCCATTACGTGACTTTCAGGAGAAGTTTGCTAAACCTCAAAGTCTGGTGGCTAATTGGGGCAGTAATGAAAATGCTGTGTCGCTACTCGATTTAGTTAAAAATGCAAAACCTACGATATTAATTGGTGTATCAGGCGTCGCTGGTTTGATCAGTCAAGATGTGGTTGAAGCGATGTATATCAGTTGTAAACGACCAATTATATTACCCTTATCGAACCCAACCTCTAAAGTAGAAGCACTGCCTGAAGATGTAATCCGCTGGACAGAAGGCCAAGCAATAGTTGCAACAGGAAGCCCTTTTGCACCTGTGCAATATGCAGGTAAGTCTTATCCTATTGCGCAGTGTAATAACAGCTATATTTTTCCAGGTGTTGGTTTAGGGGTGATTGCAAGTGGAGCCAGCCGAGTTACAGAAGAGATGTTTATGGTATCTAGTGAAGCTTTAGCTGCTTGTTCTCCTTTAGTTAAAGGTGAAAGTGAGCATTTACTTCCTGATCTGGCTGAAATACGCAAAGTAAGTAAATATATTGCTGTGCAAGTCGGGCTGAAAGCTATGGAACAAGGCCTGGCAACTAAGGTTGAGCAGGATGTTTTAGAACAGGCAGTAGAACAAAATTTCTGGTTGCCAGTTTACCGAGATTATCGACGTACTTCATTTTAGTAATAATCGACTGCTTCGCTGTCAAACACTAAACAAAAAATGCAGTAGTTTTTTACACTGCTGCATTTTTGTTTATTAATATGGGCTATAGGCCTAGCAACAGTCTTTCTGGTTCTTCCAGTAAGTCTTTAATCGTGACTAAGAAACCCACAGCTTCTTTGCCATCGATTAAGCGATGATCATAAGAAACGGCTAGATACATCATTGGCAGAATAACAACTTCACCATTAACCGCCATAGGGCGCTCTTGAATTTTGTGCATCCCAAGAATGGCAGTTTGTGGTGGATTGACAATAGGTGTAGACATTAAAGAACCAAATACACCACCGTTTGAAACGGTAAAAGTTCCACCGGTCATATCGTCAATGGAAAGCTTACCATCACGAGCTTTAACACCATAGTCACGGATACCGCCTTCAATTTCAGCCAGACTCATATTGTCAACATTTCTCAGTACCGGAACCACTAGGCCGCGAGGTGAAGATACGGCAACCCCAACATCCTGATAGCTGTGATAAATAATATCATTGCCATCAATCGATGCATTAACGGCTGGAAAGCGTTTTAGTGCCTCAACGGCCGCTTTAACAAAAAAGGACATAAAACCTAGTTTTACATCATGACGCTTTTCGAATTCCTCTTTGTATTTCGAGCGCAAATTCATTATTGGCTTCATGTTAACTTCATTAAATGTGGTTAACATAGCCATATTTTGTTGTGCTTCGACTAAACGATTAGCTATTTTTGCTCTTAAGCGCGTCATTGGCTCTCTGCGCTCAAAGCGATCACCTTGGGCTGCGGCTGGTACGACGACGACGTCACTTTTACTGTCTGATGATGACTGGCTGCGATTTTCGATGAATGAGAGTACATCTTCTTTAAGAATTCGACCATTTTTGCCGCTACCTTTAATCAGGTTAGGCGAAATATCGTATTCATGAATGAGTTTTCTGACTGCTGGGCTTAATGCACCATCATTGCTGTCAGTTTGACTACTATCGTCTTTGTTACTCGCTTCACTTTGAGAACTTTCTTTAGTGGTTGGTTTTTTTTCTGCTTTATCACTTGAGCCTGATGCTGCGCCAGCTTCAAAGTGACCAATGACTTCTTCACTTAAAACGGTGTCACCTTCGTCTTTGAGTATTTCGCCAAGTACCCCGTCATCAGGTGCGACAACTTCAATGACCACCTTATCGGTTTCAATGTCAACGATAAGTTCATCTCGCGAAAATGCCTCTCCTGGCTTTTTATGCCAAGTGGCAACGGTGCCATCGGCGATAGATTCCGGAAACGTGGGAGCTTTTATGTCGGTAGCCATTGTTGGTTCCTTTGGGTATTGTTAAATGCTAAAGCTATTCAATTGTTAAAGTTAAAAAATTATTCGTTAATTGCTTGATCAATAAATTTCTTAAGCTGCATTAAATGAAGTGCCATGTAACCTGCAGCAGGTGCTGCCGATGCGTCTCGACCAGCAAACTCAACATTCAGTTTTGCATTATGGTTCGTGACAACTTCTTTTAAATGATGATGCGTACTGTACCAAGCCCCTTGATTTTTTGGTTCTTCCTGGCACCATACGACTTTCTCTAAATTTTTATACGGTGCAATAATTTCTGATAGTTCGACTTCAGGAAATGGATAGAGTTGCTCAATGCGTACAATTGCGATATGTGGCGCACCTTGTTCTTCTCTTTTTTCCAATAAGTCGTAGTAAACTCGTCCGCTACATAATATTAAACGAGTGACCTTTTTCGGATCATGCTTTTCTGTTTCTCCAATAACGTTTTGGAAATTGCCTTCTGCCAATTCGCTCATGGTTGAAACTGCTTGTCTATGTCTGAGTAAACTTTTTGGTGACATAACAACTAAAGGTCTACGTAATGGACGAATAGTTTGACGCCGCAATAAATGGAATATCTGGGCTGGCGTTGTCGGAACACAAACCTGAATATTTTCTTCTGCACACATTTGTAAGAACCTTTCCAAACGTGCTGATGAGTGCTCAGGTCCTTGGCCTTCATAGCCATGAGGGAGTAGCATGGTCAGGCCACATAGACGACCCCATTTATGCTCTCCACTGGTAATAAATTGGTCGATGATCATTTGCGCACCATTGGAAAAGTCACCGAATTGAGCTTCCCAAATGACCATCGTGTTTGGATTAGTTGTTGCATATCCATACTCAAAACCGAGTACTGCTAATTCAGATAAAAAAGAATCATAGATAGTAAAACGTCTATCAACATTGTTTAAATGTTGTAGGGGAATATAAATTTCACCGGTTTTTTGATCATGCAAAGCAGCATGACGATGGGAGAAAGTACCACGCCCAACATCTTGGCCTGTAATCCTGACAGAGTGTCCTTGTTTTAAAATAGTGGCGTATGCCAATGTTTCAGCAAAACCCCAGTTAATAGGTTGTTCGCCTTTAGCCATTAGTAGGCGATCATCAATGACTTTTTTAACTTGACGTTGCAAAGTAAAGTCGCTTGGTATGTGACAAAACTCTTCAGCTATTTCAACTAACTCCTTTGCATCATAGCTGGTGTCACCTTTGGTTTTCCAATCATGGCCTAAATAAGCTGTCCAATCGAAAAATAACTCTTTGTTAGGGTTTTCAACTAAAGTTTCGACGACTACCTGACCTTTATCAAGTTTGTTGCGGTACTCGTCAGCCATTTGGGTAACTTCATCACTGGAAACCGTTTGAGCTTCAACCAACTGCTTACTGTACTGAGAGAGAACGCTTGGTAATTTTTTTATAATGCTATACATCAAGGGTTGGGTCCCCGATGGTTCATCCGCTTCGTTGTGTCCACGGCGGCGGTAGCAAACTAAGTCGATAACAATATCTTTTTTAAATTTATAACGATAGTCAATCGCAAGTTGACTGACAAAAAGCACAGCTTCAGGGTCGTCTGCGTTAACGTGTAATATGGGAGACTCAACAACTTTTGCAACATCGGTGCAGTATTCGGTTGAACGAGCATCTTCTTTTCGGCTGGTGGTGAAGCCAACTTGGTTATTTATGATAATGTGTACGGTACCACCCGTTTTATAGGCACGAGTTTGTGACATTTGAAATGTCTCCATTACCACGCCTTGTCCAGAAAAAGCAGCGTCACCATGTATGCTGATTGGTAATACTGTATCACCTGAATCATCACGGCGTTTATCTTGGCGTGCTCTGACAGAGCCTTGTACAACTGGCGATACTATCTCCAAGTGACTCGGATTAAATGCTAATGCTAAGTGTATTTCACCGCCGGGGGTCATTACATTAGATGAAAAGCCTTGGTGGTATTTTACATCACCACTACCCATGGCATATTCTGCCTTGCCTTCAAATTCATCAATTAATTCAGAAGGTTTTTTTCCTAAAGTATTAATGAGCAAATTTAAGCGGCCACGGTGAGCCATCCCAATAACAATTTCTTTGGCTTCATAGGTTCCACTACGTTGTATCAGTTCATCAACAATCGGAATTAAGCTCTCACCGCCTTCTAAACCAAAACGTTTGGTTCCTGGGTATTTAGCGCCTAAATACTTTTCCAAACCCTCTGCAGCAGTTAAACGGCCCAATAAGTGACGTTTAATTTTGGGGGCAAATTGAGGGTGTGATTGAACTTCTTCTAATTTTTCCTGAAACCATTTTTTTTCTTCACTGTTCACAATGTGCATAAATTCAGCACCAACTGATGAGCAATATGTTTTTGTTAAACCTTCAACAATTTCTTTTAGAGTTAATTGTTCTTGTCCAAAATATAGCGTCTGGGTTTGGAATTTTGTGCTTAAATCCATTTCTGATAAGCCGTGATATGCCAGATCCAGATCATCTACCTTCGCGCGTTCCATTAAACCTAATGGATCCAGTTGTGCAGCTTGGTGGCCTCTTACTCGAAAAGACTCAATAAGTTCTAATACCGCAACCTGCTTAGTTTCATGCTCCAGAGAAACGGTACCGCGAACTTGCTTATTTTTAGATATTTCAAAAAACTGTTGTTTTATACGGGCATGAGAAACATCACTGGACGGGCGATCTCCTTCTTGGAGCATCTTAGAAAAGTAGCTCTGCCATTCTTCAGGTACTGAATCTTTATTCTCGAGATATTGTTCATAAAGTTCTTCAACATAAGAAACGCTGCCGCCAGACAGGTGACTGGTGTTTAGCATACGTTCAATGTACTTTTCTTGCATTTTATTTCTCTGAATTAATGATTGCTATTACTAGTTTAAATTGAATATTGATCTGAAAAATGAGTAGATTAAATTATAGTGTAGATAGCATTTGCTAAAACACCTTAAAATAAGGAAGTTTTTGGTTAAATACGTCATTTTGGCGGTAAAATCAGGAACATTAGTGGTTGTTGGTATTTCTATCTATCAATAAGGCTATCGGTTAACGATTTAATCAAAACTCATGTTATCTATAATTAGTTTTTGCTTAAGTCATGATGTGTATTGACTTAAAACTACTGGTCCATTTTTCATTTGTGACTGTTTTAAATCTTGTTAGTTTTTATTTTGTGAACAATCGCTATTTGTGGCGGATCCTAACGCGATAAAGGCCTGAGGTCTACTGATTAATCAGCTAATTTGGCAAATTTAGAAATAGATTAGTCTCTTTTAATCCAGAGTAACAAATAGGTCAGTTTCCAGCACACTATACAGCGAAAGTAAGGGAGATTTTTCCCAAAACTTAAGAGTTGTCCGTTTTGGAAAAAACCAAATTTTTATGGAAGATAAAAATGAAATATCATTTAAGAAGCTTTTTGGAAAAAACGGTTAATCCAATAGTCTATTGATAATTTACCTGCCCCTGATAATAGCAAAGGAATAAGCATACAAATAAATAATAGCGGAAGCTTATAGTTTCCATAGCCATTGTCCGTTATCGCATAGCCTTTCCAAAGTTCTGAGAATGAGCTCCACTCTGCAGGCCAATGGACGCCGAGGATGGCAACAATCGTCAGAATGATCAAGCTGAAGGACCAGAATCGGGTAAAAAGGCCTATGGCTAAACCTATTCCGCCCAGAATTTCAAACCATGTGGCTAAAAACCAGCTGATATCTGTTGAAACCAAGTTGAAAGGAAAAGGGAAGTTTTCTTTTACGCTGGCAAACCAGTTTTTACTGTTTAATTTAATGATTCCTGCTTCATAAAATTCCCAAGCAAGTAACAGCCTCAGTAACAAAAGTCCTACCCAGCTGCCAGCAGACTCTAAAGACGTAGTAAGTTTTGCCCAAACTGGATTTAATTGCTCGTATACTCTCAACAACATTATTATTCCTCTTAATTTGATCCTATTTTAAAGATGGATGAAGACTAAAAATGTTTCAAATTAATTGAATTAAATGCTGAAAAGCTTTCAATTAGCATTATTTAACGCTGAATGAACTAATAGTTTTCGTGATTATGAGCGGTAAAGTGTTATTTTCCATACCATCTTTCGATGGCGAGTTTGTCTAAAATAGAAAGCTTGCTTACCGCAAGGATATGCTTTTGGCTTTGGTCTGCTAATGTAAAGGTTTGAGGGTAGTTCATAATTGAAAATTCATCATAAATTGTTTTATAAATATTATTCTCATTTAAAGGTGCATTAATTTCTTGGCACTTATGTTTTGCTTCCATCGTTGCATACCCTAAGCTCTCTAAGCGTGGTAGGCAGTGTTCTATTTGCTGATTAATCGGAGCCTGTCCGAATGGCCAGTCAGGATTACGGTATTCATGTTCCAAACCAAGAGCATGGCCGAATTCGTGTAAAATTAAGCGGTTAGCATATATTTCAGGCAAATCTGTCTGGTTGAGTTCGGCCAATAGTAATGTCGGGGTTTGGGATGACAGATCACCATGATTGCCTAGCGTTGAGCCTGTATATGAAGAAAAGCTGACACGAATATGAGTTTGTTTGGGGGCGGTAGCAAAATTATCGAAAAATTGAAACTTGAGACTTGAGTTATTTAACCATAACGGAGCTATTTGTCTAACTTTTTGTTTTTGTTCAATATTTCCATCAATAAAGACAACATTCAAGGTGCTATTTTTAGGCCACATTTTTTGTTTAACAAGGACAGCTGAAAAAACTTGAGCACTGGTTGTGAAATAAAAGGCGACCCAAAATAAGCATCGCAATACGCGTTGGCCTACAAGTGGCGAATTATTACTGTGTGGTAAGTGTTTAAATTTTGAGCCTGATAATGTCATTGTGTGTACTTGATAGCCGTTTTTGTTAATTGGCGTTTGCCGCTAGTTTACATGATTTATCCGAAGTTGCTGCATATTATGCTAATTGTTCTATCACTATAACCTAAAAAATCATGCAAGGTTGAGCGCATTCTTATAGAATAGGCGCCTCAAAGATTATCAATAACCTTTAATGAGAAGTACTCATGAAATCTCCTATTATTGCTCCGTCTATTTTATCTGCTGATTTTGCACGTCTAGGTGAAGAAGTTGAAAATGTTATCTCGGCTGGTGCTGACTGGGTTCATTTTGATGTCATGGATAATCATTACGTGCCTAATTTAACGATAGGTCCAATGGTCTGTAAAGCCTTGCGTGATCATGGCATACAAGCTCCAATAGATGTACATCTTATGGTTAAACCTGTTGATCGTATTATTCCCGACTTTGCTGAAGCCGGGGCAAGTATCATTACGTTCCATCCAGAAGCAAGTGAGCATATTGATCGTAGCTTACAGTTAATCAGAGAGCATGGTTGTCAAGCGGGCTTGGTACTTAACCCTGCAACTCCAATTCAATGTTTAGAGCATGTGATGGATAAATTAGATGTTATATTACTAATGTCAGTCAATCCTGGGTTTGGTGGCCAATCCTTTATTCCGCAGACACTGAATAAGCTTAAGCAAGTGAGGGCATTAATTGATCAAAGTGGTTGTGATATCCGATTAGAAGTCGATGGTGGTGTCAAAGTAGATAATATTGGCGAAATCGCCTCGGCTGGTGCTGATGCATTTGTTGCTGGTTCAGCAATTTTTAATGCAAAAGATTATGCGCAAACGATTACTCAGATGCGTGAACAGATCTGTCAGACAACAGGCAATTAGTTCGGAACAATCTGTTGGAAAAGCCAAATATCTTTTCGGGTGATACTTCAACGCCACGTATATTAATGGTCGATAATTACGATTCTTTCACCTATAACCTAGTTCATTATTTGCAGCAGTTAGACGCACAGGTTGTCGTGAAGCGAAATGACCAGTTACAACTGAATGAGGTTGAGGCTTTAGCTCCTTCACATATTGTTATTTCTCCAGGACCATGTAATCCAAATAAAGCAGGGATTTCATTAGATATTATTCAGGAGTTTCATCGAAGCTTACCCATTTTGGGGGTTTGTCTGGGGCATCAGGCTATCGGGCAATATTTTGGTGGTAACGTGATTAATGCCAAGCGAGTTATGCATGGAAAAACTTCATCTATTTATCATAACAATACCGGTGTTTTTGCGGGATTACCTCAAGCATTTACAGCAACGCGTTATCATTCCTTAGTGATTGATAAAAATAGTCTGCCAGATAGTTTACAATTAACTGCATGGACAGAAAGTGCTCCAGGTGAAGTTGAATACATTATGGGAATAAAGCATAAAGAGTTTGCTGTAGAAGGAGTGCAGTTCCACCCTGAGTCTGTTTTGTCTGAAAATGGAATTCTTCTATTAAAACAATTCTTAATTTAACTCTCCATCTTATTCCTTAAATGCTTGTAAAAAATTTTATTTATACTACTAGATTCTTTAAAATCTCCCGATGTGATGATAATTGATTTTGTCTGTTTTCTCTTTTGCGGTGTGCTATTTTTATTAAAAACAACGTTTAATAAAACATTTGTTAAAGTGATAAAAATTACCGTACCAGATTTCAAAAAGGAGTAGTATATGACGCATTTAGTTGATGAGCTTATCAGAGAGCACCAATCGATTGTTGCACAATTGAATGAAATTAAATTGCTTGGGGTTACCAGTGATGAAGGTCAAAAAAAACTCGCTTTAGCGAAGGCTGGATTGTTGGCACATTTGGAAAAAGAAGATCACCAGTTGTACCCAACATTAAAGCGAGAGGCAAAAACGAGCCCAGAGTTAAAGCGCACCTTGGAATTGTTTGCAAAGGATATGGATAAAATTTCTAATGATGCACTGAAATTTTTTAAAAAATATGAAAATGGTGGTTCAGGTATTGAGTTTGCTAAAGAGTTTGGATTATTGCTGGCAATCTTGTCTCAACGTATACATAAAGAAGAAAATATTATTTATGCAAAATATAATAGTGTTGCTTAATTTTCAAAAATTAGAAACATTCTGATATCAATTAACTAGTATGCTGATTAATTATTATATTGTTTGATAAGTTCTAAAGCCTCTTCTCCAGGGACTGGTCTACTAAAGAAATAACCTTGCGCATAACGGATCCCCATTTCTTTTAATAAGGAGGCATGCTTTTCTGTTTCAACACCTTCGGCTACGACATCCAAATCTAAATTAGCGGCCATAAAGGCGATCGTTTTGACTATTGCGTGGTGCTTTTTATTAGTTTCCATTGCGAATATGAAAGAGCGATCAATTTTAATGGTGTTCAAGACAAATTTATGTAGGTAGCTTAATGAAGAATATCCCGTACCAAAGTCATCTAATAACACAGGAATTTTAAGATCAGCAAGAGACTGTAATAAATTTTGAGCAAGCTTGGCATTTTCTATTAAAAGGCTTTCTGTAATTTCAACTTTCAAGCACTCAGGTTGAATATTATTTTCTGATAAAGATAATTTAATATCTGCAAATAAATCATGTTGTTCGATTTGTTTTGAGGAAAAATTAACACTCATTGCTATCGACTCAGCCTGAGGATACTTAGATTGCCATTCACTTAGCTGATGAAGAGCCTGATTTAATACAGAGTCGCCTAAACTGTATATCAGCCCAGTTTCTTCTGCAATTGGAATAAATTCATCTGGACTGATAAACCCTAAACGTGAATGTGTCCATCTTGCAAGGGCTTCAAAAGCGATAATTTTATTATCCCATAAATCTATAATGGGCTGGTAAAAAACTTTTATTTCATGCTGTTGAATGGCTTTACGCAATTCACTTTCAACCTTAAGACGTTTCATTGCATTCTCATGCATTTCAATGTCAAATAGCGCGTAGCGATCTTTACCATTTTCTTTAGCATGATACATTGCAGCATCTGCATCGCGTAACACACTTTCAGGGCTAGTATAGTTTTTGTTGTTGAGTGTAATACCAATGCTGGTTGAGGTGAAAACTTGGTGATCTTTTAATTTAAAAGGTCTTGATATGGAATGAAGAATTCTTCCTGCTATGACTGCGGCATCCCTTTCACTTGATATATCCTGAAGCAAAATACAAAATTCATCACCACCAAGACGGGCAACAGTATCATTGGGTCTAACACATTCTAGCAGGCGAACTGCAACTTGTTTAAGCAACAAATCCCCCATAATGTGACCAAGTGAGTCGTTGATGACTTTAAAGCGATCTAAGTCTAAGAAAAACACGCTAAAAGTGATATTTTCATCTCGTTTAATGCGTTTTAGTAATTGATCCATTCTGTCAATGAACAACGTCCGGTTAGGTAACCCAGTTAAGCTGTCATGAAAGGCTTCATAGGATAGCTTTTGTTGCATTTGGTTACGCTCATCAAGCATTTTTTGCAGTGAATTATTGGTGACAGAAAGCTCACTGGTACGCTCTGTGACGCGTTGCTCTAGCTCATCATTTATTTGTTTCATTTGTTGATGAGCTGCTTGCAAATGTTCAGCACTTTTTCTACGAGTAAGCGCTGTTGATATTTGCTGTGCGACAAATGTTAAGACTTCTGCATCTAGTTTTGAATAAGATTTTCCTTTGAGGTAGCTTTGAATCGTAAGTACACCAAAAACTTCCTTTTTTTCTGTGAGAGGAACACCTAACCAAGTTTCAGGTATGACACCTTGAATAAGTTTGCTATCAACCCATTTTTGGCGATTATTTTTATTGATTAAAATTGATTTTCCTGTGCGTAGTACTTGTTCAGTCGGTGAAACGGTTTTTATTGGCTGAGTAAAGTTGATTTCTCTATCATGAAGCGTACTATCAATTTCATCGGCATAATAAGGAAATGATATGCGTGTTTTGTCATCGCTTAAAATAGCAATATACAAATTTTTTGATGGCATTATACCATTGATTATTTTATGTAACGACAAGTAAAACTCATTAAGATCTCGAGCAATATTGGTGAGCTCTGATATTTTGAAGAGAGCGGCATGTAAATTTTCGGCTCGCTTTCTTTCCTGAATTTCCTTTTCCATATCTTGGTTAATTTTCTGAAGCATTGCGGTACGTTCAGCAACTTTTTGTTCTAGTTGCTCATTGTATGAATGCAATTGCTGTTCATAGACTTTTTGTTTAAGTGCCGCTGATATTTGTTGGCCGACGAAGGTTAAGACTTTTTTATCTTCTTCACTATAGCTTATTTCTTTTTGGTAGCTTTGAACCGCAAGTACGCCCATAACCTTATTATCGTAAATTAGTGGCACGCCTAGCCAATAAGAGGCAAGTGCGCCTCGTAAAACTATTTCTCCTTGTTCTTCGAGTGCTTGTAACTGTGAGCCATCGGCGAGTAAAGTTTTCCCAGTGCGTAAAATATATCCAGTCAAACGTTTTTTAAAACGACTAATGGGCTCTGCCTCCCATTGTGATGGGTCGTCCTTTTCGTCTTCTTCATCGATATAGTACTCAAATTTAACATGCTTTCCATCAGGCGTTATTAGCGCAATATAGGAGTTGCGAGCATACATTAAGCGGCTCACGATCATATGTATGTCTTGATAAAAAGACTGAATATTTTTTACGTCTCCGCCTAAGCTAGCGATATCTAATAAGGCTTGCTGTACTTTTTCAGCATGCTCTTTGGCCTCCGCAACCATTTGCAGCTCAAGCTGTTTAGATTGGGGATTTGGCTGTTTATCTGGCTCGGATTGCGAGGTATGTGACGTTGGATTACTCAAATAGTCGTTTTTCTTTCGCTGATATCATAAATTTAGCTTAGCCAAGAAATCAAAATACCCCAAATTTATTAGTTTTTTAGGCGGCAAAAAGGCAATTAATTTGAGATGTCGACACTATTACCTCTATAACAGCGATAAAGAACCTCTGGCTGTCCATAAAATAACCAAAATATCGATTTCTCAATAATATGCAATATTTTAGCGTTTTGTTCGTTTTGCTCGAAACCATGGAGAAGAGAATGCAAGCGAATTGCCTATTCATCTAGGGAAATTATTATTGTGGTGTGGTCTGAGTGTTTGCGTTTGCACTGCATTTACTATAGATTCCGTGTTGATGGAGATACCACGTTTTATTAGTGAATCATTAATGGGTAGTCTAAATACTTACTCTAATGAAAATATAAAAAGTTGTGGGTTATCAATATAAGAATGGGTCTATTTTCTTAACCAAAATGATTAAGTTGCTAATCTTTTTTGATAAAACGTTCTGCTATTGTAGAGCAAGAAAATAAGTTTTGATTCGTTCAAAATTTCTCCATTTTAGCTAGGCAGATTGATTATCTGTAATCATAATTAGGAGTTCAAATGTACAAACACTGGATATTGATATTTTTTGTACTGGTTCTTTCAGCTTGTAGTAGTAAATCCGATCGGTTGAATGAACAAATACAATCAGAGGTACCAATTGTCGAGCGTAAGCTCGAACAACTCAAGCAAGCACTTCAGTCGGGTAATGTTAGTAATGCGGTATTATTAGCTGACTATGCCAAACGACTAAAAAAAATTACCCCGGAACATGCGACCCTGATCGATAATTTGGCCAAAAATGGTGAAGTTGATGGTCCTTTTGTACAGGGACTTGTTGAACGATTAGAGGAAGTTAAAAAGCATCCGGGCGATACTGCCAATTTGTTAGAACAGACACTTGCCGAAACTCAGGCGTTAAAAGACGCACTAGACCGCCAAGTCTTCAATGACGCTTTGTCTGACACAATTAACGTATTGGCTGATCTGTCTAATGGAAAGTTACCTCGAGTGCAGTCCGTTGATAAAAATGTAGAGCAAAGGATTAACGGTTCTCAAAATACAGTAGGTTCTCAGTTAGTTGGAAACCCTCAGTATGGAAACTGGAAAACCAACAGTAGCGGGATTAGTATTTGGGAATGGTATGGTATGTATGCGTTATTTTCCAATTTGACTGATCATCGGTATCGCTATTCTAGCTGGTCAGGAAATAGGCCTTATTCTTATTATCATGATTATGGTCGCTCTCGGTATACTAAGCCATCAGCGATGGCTCGACAAAATCAATTAGAAACACGTACGGAGAAAAATTTTCGCCAACAAGGTAAACGGTTTAATAGTCCGTACGCCAAGCAGCGCTCAGGTGCGACGAGTATGAGTCGTACTAGTAAGGCAAGGCCATCATCTGGCAGTTTTCGTCAGTCTTCATCGTATCGTAATACCGTTACCAGCTCTGGACGACGTGGCAGTTCACGAACTAGCCGTGGTCCGCGTCGTGGCAAATAGTTTAAGGGGAAAATAATCATGCAATTTAATCAAATGTATATCTGGAATGCTCAAGTGCTGGCTCTCGATTTATTAATCGTTGTGGCGCTTTTGGTAAGTTTGAAATTTTTGAAAGGGGTATTAGCTAATGTGCATTCGCAAAATGAACTAGTAGCTAATAATAATGCAGCTTTTGGGATTAGCTTTGGTGGTGCTATTTTAGCACTTGCCATTATGTTGACCGGCGTTTCTTCCGGAGAAGCCGCTGATGCCATGATTGCTGAAGTGATCTCTATGCTTGTGTTTGGTGCAATTGGGTTGGTTTTGATATTAGCTGGACGCTTAATTCAAGATAAATTTGTACTTCGCCAAATGGATATTCATGGTGAGTTGGCGAAAGGTAACGTTGCTTGTGCATTGGTGGATGTCGGCCACATGGTTGGGGTTGGCTTAATTGTCCGCTCTGTTATGGTTTGGATGCCTAATTCGGATTTCAGCATAATCCCTTTATTATTAGTTGCTTTTGTATTGTCGCAAATTGTGATGTTAGTTGCTTCTTTATATCGAGTGAAACTGTTTAAAGTTCGTAATACCGGTTCAAATAACTGTTTACAAACGGCAATTTCTGAAGGTAATACCGCACTAGCCTTGCGTTATGCAGCATTTATCATCGGTGCAGCACTTATGGTAACAACAGCATCTCACGTTGTGACTTTTTCTCTTGAGCATTATTGGTTATCGGCAGTGCTATGGGCTGGAGTCGCTTTGGTGACAATGCCTATTTTTGCCATTCTTGCTATTTTGGTCAGAAAACTGGTGTTGACCGGAGTTGATGTGGCTGAAGAAGTGGATCGTGAACAAAATGTTGGTGTTGCCGCTGTTGAGGGGGCTATTTTTATCTCTTTAGGCTTAGTGTTAACCGCATTAGTTTGATAGCCGACTTAAGAGCAACAATGAGTAATTTATATTACGTTATTTTACCACAAGTTGAGTTTTGTCAGTGAGTACTTACAATGATTGTTGCTGAAAAAACGAAACGTTGGCAGTTGATCCGTCATGATATCTTTTTAATGGGTATCATGATGGTTCTTGCAGCTTGTGGACTGATTTATGAATATTTGTTGTCTCACTATGCAGGTCGCGTACTTGGCATAATGGAAACAACCATTTATACCATGATTGGATTGATGATCGTTGCCATGGGGGTTGGTGCGTGGACTGCTAAGTGGTTCAAAGATCCTTTCTCTGCATTTGCATGGTTAGAAGCAATAGTTGCATTAATAGGTGTCAGCGCCACCTTGCTAATTGCTGGTATTATTGCGCTCACTGGATTGTTACCCGAACTATTATCAACAACCTATAATATGCCGCCAGACACCATAATAAGAGGGGGCGTAATAGAGCAATTTCAATACTACGCACGATTTTTACCATTTATATTTGGTTTTATTCTAGGTTTACTTATTGGGATGGAAATTCCGCTTATCGCCAAAGTCCGAGAAGCAGTTTACGGTCAACATCTAGAGAATAATGTTGGCACTATATACGGAGCGGATTACATCGGAGCAGGTATGGGAGCGTTTGTCTGGGTCACATTAATGTTATCTTTGGACATTACTCTGGCTGCTGTGTTAACTGCTTTGTTGAATGTTGTTGCTGGTGGCATTTTTCTGTGGCGTTATTGGCAAAAAATCAAGCGACCGGGTTGGCTCGTCTTTTTTCATTTATGTCTATTAGGGTTATTGCTTATCGTAGCTGATAGTGGTGCACGTTGGATGAGTGATTTTTCCAATGTTTTATACCGCGATAAGGTGATTTATCAGGCCAATACTCAATACCAAAATATTACCTTTACTCAGCGTTCTTTTGGTTCTCGTCAAGAACCTGTATTAGATATGTATTTAAATGGACGATTACAATTTAGTAGTTTAGATGAAAGGATTTACCATGCAATGCTGACTTACCCCGCCATGTTGGCTTCTGCTCGTCATGATAAGGTACTTATTATTGGTGGCGGTGACGGGTTAGGGTTACGCGATGTGCTTAAGTGGGAGCCTAAAGCGGTTACTTTGGTTGACTTGGATAAAGGTCTTGTGGAATTATTTTCAGAGAAGTACACGAGAAATACGGATGAAAAAACTCTACAACTTAAACAACGATTGATGGTGCTCAATGAAGCGGCATTTGAAGATTCCCGAGTCGAAGTGATTTTTGGTGATGCTTTCATAGAAATTGAAAAATTACTCGAATCCAATCAAAAATTTGATACTGTCATTATTGATTTGCCTGATCCTAGCCATCCCGATTTAAATAAGCTGTATTCTGATTACTTTTATGCTCGAGTAGCACAGTTGCTCAGTGGAGATGGCATTATGGTGGTTCAATCAACTTCGCCATTTCATGCTCGGAGTGCTTTTTTAAGTATTGGTAAAACGGTTAAACAGGCTGGATTTGACCATGTAGAGCAATATCGACAAAATGTCCCTTCGTTTGGTGAATGGGGATGGACTATTGCCAGTATTATGGGCAGTCCTCCTTCAGAGCGAATAAAACAAAATACTCAGTTGCCAGTAGATAACGGTTATGTGACTTTACCGTTATTGAATGGGGCCTTTGCTATGCCCAGCAACTATTATCAAGATTTAACTGACGCTAAGGTTAATTACTTAGGAAGTGGGGTGATTTATCAGTATCACACCCAAGCATGGCAGCGTGATGTTGGAGTTTATGCTCCAGCTAAAAAATAATTTAAATTTGCTGTTGACATTTTATGTCGGCAGCGTTATCTTAACTGCAACGACGACATTTTATGTCATAACTATGAGGATATCTACATCATGTCATTAAAGGAACTCGCAATTAAACTGAATGGTTTTGTGCAAGATGGCTTTGCTCTAGATGTACTACCAATGCAAGAAAATGGTGAAGGCGAAATTACTGTTTTACAAGTAACGGTAGAAGGTTTTGATGAATTACCTGTTTATGTAACAGCAACTGATGAGCAAATTTTATGTGTAACTAATTTATTTACTAAGTCAGAAGTTAAACCTGATTTGGTTAATGAGTTAAATAGTACGTTGTTACAACTAACCGTCAATGTACCGCTGAGCTCATTTGGTGTCATCGATGAACAATATGTTTTATTTGGTGCGATGAGTGTTGGGACATTAGTTGAAAATATTGCTCACGAATTAGTGACTCAAGCTGAAAACTCATTAGAAGCGTTGGAAGCATTGGAACAATTTTTAAATTAATTGAAATTGACAAATTGAATTTGAATTAACATTAGCGTCAGGAGAAAGAATATGAGTATATTAAAGAAAATTGTAACTGCAATTAGGGGTGGAGCTAGAGAAGTTGGTGAATCGATTGTTGATGTAAATGCTATTCGTATTCTTGAGCAGGAAATTGTTGATCAGGAAAATGCAATAGCTCGAGCGAAAGATTCGTTAACTGATGTAATGGCGGATCAATCAAAGACTGCGCGCCAGATTAACGCATTAAAAGATCGCATTGGTGAGCACGAAACTTATGCATCACAAGCGTTAGAAAAGGGTGACGAAGGTTTAGCATTAGAAGTTGCGGAAAAAATTGCTGAGTACGAGAATGAAGTTAATGAATTGCAACCTGTTTTAGATAATTACAAAGCGAGTGTTGTTAGCTTGAAAGATCAAATCAGAAAAGCAGAAAAGTCGATTCAAGAAAATAAACGTGAATTATCTGTAGTGAAAACTACTGAAAGTGTACAAAAAGCTAGAGTCTCGGTAAATGATTCTTTGTCTTCAAATGTATCGAAAACAGCAGCAGCACGTGACTCTTTAAATCGTATTAAAGAAAGACAGCAACGAACAGAAGATAAAATTAAAGCTTCTGAGGAACTAAATGCTGAAAATACAGATGTAGCATTGAAAGATCGTTTAGCTAAAGCGGGAATCGGAGAAACCAAATCTCAAGCAAATGACATTTTAGCTCGTTTAAAAAAGAAGTAACATAACATGAAAAGTCAGGTGAATACTCACCTGACTTTTTTATTTGCCTACTGAAGGTATAAGTTCAAAAGAGTAAATCAAATGTTTAAAAAACTTTTTGGAAAAAAAGAAGAGTCTATTCGACAGTTGTCTGATCCTAAAGATCTCAAGGTTGGTGATATGCTAGAGCTAGTTGACTCTTTCGGCTTACCTAAAGAGTTACGTGGAAAAACATTTCAAGTTATGGAAATTAATACTTATGAATACCAGCATGAAAAAGTGACTGAGTTTTTATTAGAAGGTCCAGAGCAATTGCCCGTTCATATGAGTGTTGAAAATGAAGATGGTGAAAAATGGATTAATTTCACGATGAAACTTGATCGAGAAGAAGTTGAAGAATTATTTGATATGGATGCATTTGGTGCAGTATTTGATGAAGGCGTTAGCAGAATGCCTGTTGAAGTAGTAGGTGACGCTAGTGATTATGAAAGATGGCTTGGTAAAAGCTATCGTCAACAAGGTGAGTGGAATAGCGGTTATTTCTATCAGCAAGATAAGCGTAACCAAACACGCAATCAATATGAAGAAGATGGTTCAGAACCCTTTGAATCAGTTAGCTTGGCATCAGATGATGATATGTTTAGTTTGGATATTGAAGTTTGGGAAGATGGCACTACAGATGTTTTTGTCGGCATATCAAGGCCTGTTGCCGATATTAAAGGGTTGTACGGAAAAACCTGATAATTAGAGTATATTATGGCAAAATCAAATCAAAAGTGGGAAAAACAAGCACAAGCAGCCAAAGCTACTCAGGTTGCTTTTGATGTCAGTGAAAGTGTACATAACCATATTCAAGTACAGTCAGTAGAAAATCAGTTAAAACCATCGGATTATATTAGAAAAATTTTAGGACTTTCCTTTAAAACGAAAAAAGTTAGACCGCGTTTGACTGTAACTCTTAGTGATGAAGATTATCAGGAATTAGGACAAATGTTTTCTATTGATGCTGATGATCGAATAGCCATAAAGCATGCGGTTACTAAAAAGCTTATAGATATCGCTGAAAAATAAGATTAAAAACTAGGTCAGAATGTTAAAACAACTGCGCAAATTGTTACGTAATAAACGTCGTCAAATGTATTCTCGTGGTTTGATGATAGAGTCAAAACATAGGATAAGACGTTTATTTATTTTTGTTATGGCAATTGTAATGATTCACGCAATTGCCATGATGATTTTTGAAGGGTTTTCTTTTGGTGATGCATTATGGTTAAGTTTAACAACTATCAATACTACAGGTTATGGAGACTTAAGTAGTACTACATTGATAGGCCGTACTTCAACGGTTATTCTGATGTATGGTTTAGGTATCACTCTGATGGCACAACTAGCAACAGAGTATGTAGAATTTCGATTTGAAAAAAAAGAACGTAAAATAAAAGGGCTTTGGAGCTGGCAAAAAATGACAGAACATATTGTAATCATAAATACTCCCAATAGTCATCCGCGGTTATATTTAGAGAGATTATGTCGGCAGTTACGCCAAACACCCAAATTTTCAGATTTACCAATTTGTATTATTTCAGATAAGTTTGAAAATGGTCTGCCTTTGAGCTTGTTGGATTTAAATGTAGTACATGTGCATGGTGATGCTCGTGAAGATCTTGTGCTGGAAAGAGCAAATATTCAAACCGCATGTTATGTTGCAGTAATCTCTCCAGATAGTGGTGATATTGCTTCTGACTCAATGACTTTAGATATATTATTTCATCTACATCAGAAAAAAATTTCAGCGACAATCATTGCAGAAGTTGTTAAGGATGAAAATAGAAAACGCTTTCAGCATTTAGGTGCGACGGCAGTTATCAGGCCTATAAGAGCCTATCCAGAATTAATTGTTCGTGCGATGGAGGCTCCTGGAACAGAACGATTTATGGAGAACTTATTTGGTCATGCTGGAGATAGCGCTTTAAGATTTGATTTTATCTTCGATGTTGAGAAATGGAGTGACTTAGCTTGTGAGTTTATAAAACAAGGTTTAGGTACACCCGTTGGCTATGTGCATGAGGATGGTAATGTTAGTACAAATCCTGCGCCTCTAAGGCCGGCGAGCGGTGTTGCGATTATCATTTTAGTTCATCAAGATCATATCCCAACTCAAGAAGCTATAGAAAGAATTATTATTACTGTTCAAAAGGAGAAAAAAATTAATGGATAAGCCTAAAGGTGCAGGAGGAACAAGCGGAGGAGTAGGCCGATACTTAGCTGGTCTGCTGATGATGGTGGTTGGTACTTACTTATTTCTTTCAAAAATTATGGTAACAACAGGAGCTTTTTCACGTGGTTTTGGAATGGGCTCACACCTTTATTCTCTTGGTGGTGGTTATGGCGTGACTGGCGGAATGATTTTAATTCCATTTATCATTGGAGTTGTGATGATATTCTGGAATAGTAAAAATATTCTTGGTTGGTTACTCACTGGGGCAAGTGTAGTGGCATTAATTGCAGGAATTATTATTAATATTCGCATGACCTTAGTTCCTATGAGTGCTTTTGATATTATGACATTGTTAGTTCTAATCGCGGGAGGAGCTGGTATGTTTTTTAGTTCTTTACGTAATTTTGATAAAAGTGAAAGTTGAACCTCAGTTATAAAATTATTACGCTAAGTTAAGGAAGTCTCTTGAGGGATGCAATTCAAAATAAAATTCACTATTATCGAGAATGCTATAAAAAGGATGTTGGAGAGTTAAGTTTATGGAATTTAATAAAAGCTAAAAAAGACAGCTACTGGACTCCCCAAGAAGAAGAACTTACTAGCGGTTTCTTGCCCCGAGTTCCTGTTTCTTTTGAAGTCGCTAATAAAATACAGAATAATGTTGAAACTTATCAACGTGAAAAAAAGCTGATTTATACAGCGTGCTATTTAGTGGGAACTAGCGAAGTCCAAGGGCAGGAAAAGCAAATTGCGTCGCCACTTGTTTATTACGATGCGGAATTAAGTCTGCAAGGTGAAAAATATTATCTGAGCATAACGCCAGAAAATCCGCAATTTAATTTTCACTTACTAAAGTGGTTAGCGCCAGACTCAACAAATTATCCTATCAATAAAGACCAGTGTTTTTCTCCTTCAAACTGGCTTGGTTGGTTTCAAAAATATACGCCTCAAATTGATGTAAAAGATACCTTTCGGTTTCCCAAACTGTCAACACGTAGCTCTATTATTAAGCAAACAAAAAATAATAATTTGGTTTTATTATCCTTTGCCCAATTAATTTTGGTGGACAAAGCTAGAGGAAGCAGAGGAATATTACACGAACTAAAAAATATTTGTGAAAGTGGCAGTTTATCTCAACCATTACGGCATGCTTTTGATGAACAATCTAACGGTAAAAACCAGAAAGCAGATGTCTTAATCAATGATAGCTGTTTGCCTATGTTGCTAAGTAAGGCGCAAAAAAAATCTCTTTTTATATCGGCTAATCAAGCTCTTTCAACTATTTATGGGCCTCCTGGTACAGGAAAAAGTTATACCATTGCCGCCGTTGCAGCAGAACATATGTCTAGAGGGAAAAGCGTACTTATTGTTGCTAATAATGAACATGCGCTTGATGTAATAGAAGAGAAATTTTCACTAGTTTCGAAGCTAGAAGGGTCTGTTATCAGAGCAGGAGAAAAAGCTTTTTTAAAACGTTTTAAAACTTATCTCGATAATTTATTAAAAGGATATGTTAGTTTAAATGAAAAAATAAATAGTAAAGATTTACAGGCAGAATTAAAAAATATCAACAAACAACTCAGTAAAAATGAAAAAATTTTTATTCGCCAGTGTAAAATAGCTATTTCTCATGGCTATCTGGTTTATAAAAATAAAAACAAAAGCCTTAATCTTTTTAAACTACTACAGTTAGTGCTTGTTAAATTTTCTGATCGTAATAATAAGCGTGAATTGATACAAAAAATTTATCATTTGATTGATGTTAAACAGAAACTCTCAGCGGAGTTTCTTATCGCTGGAGACTGTGAAAGAAAAAAAATATTATTAAATGAACACCGCGAACAATTAGAAATATTGAATAAAGCGGTAAGAGCGCGAACATCACTAAAACAAAAAGAGTTGTTTGATACAATTAACTATGAGCAATTAACTCATGCTTTTAATATATGGTTGGTGAGCTTAGATAGTCTGCATAAAGTTTTACCACTTAAAAAAGAGTTGTTTGATCTGGTGATTATTGATGAGGCAACACAGTGCAATATAGCCTCCTGTATTCCTGCATTATACCGAGCAAAAAGAGCAGTGATTGTTGGGGATATTAAACAGTTAAGACATTTCTCTTTTGTTTCGCGTAAAGAGCAGCAAGACTGCTTAACTCAACTTGGTTTAACATCTATGGAAAAAGGTGTTTTAAGTTATAGAGATGAAAGTATTTTAGACCTAGCTGCTCAAAGTCCAATGAGTGTCTTTTTAGATGAACATTTTCGAAGTGTTCCCAAAATAATTGGTTTTAGTAACTATAAATTTTACAACCAAAGACTAAAAATAATGCAGCATCGACCTGATGAATGCCTTGGCAATATTCATCTTTTATCTGTGAATGGAAAAAGAGATTCATCTGGTGTAAACCGAATTGAGGCAACAGCAGTTATTGAAAAAGTTTCTCAATTAATTCAGTTTTACCAAGAGAAAATAGAGCAGATTAGTATTGGTATTATTTCTCCATTTAGGGCTCAAGCTGATTATATAAATAAATTGCTTGAGAAAAATATTCATACCAAAGACATTAAAAATTTCAATATTCGATGTGCTACACCTTATGGTTTTCAAGGGGAAGAAAGAGATATTATGCTACTTTCTTTTTCAATTGATAACTCTTCTCGACGAGCGGTTAGTTATTTAAATAAAGAAGATATGTTTAATGTTTGTATTACTCGAGCAAAAACTGAGCAATTTGTTTTTTTGTCATTTAATGATGATTTTCTTGTTAAAGGTAGTTTACTCTCCGAGTATATAGACTTTATTCAGCAACAAAAAACTTTAAACACTCAGCATGATGAGATTGATAAGTTTCAACAAGAAGTCGCTCTAAAGCTACGTGATTTATCACTACCTGTTTGGAAAGGATATTTTGTGGCAGGCCAGTATATTGATATTCTTTTTAAGAAAAATAATCAATATATTGCTATAGATTTAATTGGTTATCCTGGTCATTGGGAAAATTTTTTCGAGATAACCACTTACCAGATTTTAAAAAGAGCAGGTATTGTTATTTATCCGTTATCTTATAGTGAATGGCTTGAAAATAGCGATATTTGTATTAATGATCTATTAACACGGATTAAGGATTAAACTTTAATAATCAATATTATGGGTATTATATGAGACTATTGACTTGGATAGGTATGCTGATTGTTTTTTCAGGAATAGTATTTTATATCTACGCTCGATCGCTCTGGTTTCCCTTTTATTCTCAAATAGCAGGAGCGAAAACATTGACTGAGGTTATGGATAGCTTAGAAAAAGATGCTAAATCTAGAATTGGTAAAAAATTTAATAATGCTAAACTTATTTTTCCAGTAAAAAAGATAGCTCTACTTGGTTTAAAACAAGAGAAGCAGTTAGAGGTTTGGGCGTATCAGCAAGGTGCTTGGCATTTTGTTCATTCTTATAAAGTTACTGCGGCAAGTGGTGTTGCTGGGCCAAAATTACGTGAAGGTGATCGCCAAGTACCAGAAGGTATTTATACAATACCTTGGTTAAATCCAAACAGTAGTTATCATTTATCAATCAAACTTAATTATCCTAATAAATTTGATCTTAAACATGCAAATGATGAAGGAAGGTTAGAGCCTGGCAGCGATATTTTTATTCACGGAAAAGCAGTTTCTATTGGTTGTCTTGCTGTAGGAGATGAAGCTATTGAAGAACTATTTTATTTGACGCAAGTAATAGGCAAAGAAAATGTTAAAGTCATTATTGCACCTCATGATCCAAGAGAAAAAACACTTTTTCCCGTCGATAAAAACAAGCCATTGTGGGTACATGATTTATATCGTCAAATAGAAACAGCTTTTAGTACGTTTAAAAAATAATAGGAGTAATCAGAGTTAAATTATTGTTCATGTGTTAAAAAAATAAAAGCTATTTATTTATCAAGTTAAATTTTTTATCAATTGAGGCTACTTATTCTTTATATAGCAACTTAGTAATATTCTGATTAAAAAAAATATACCCAATAGACAAATTTTGTGGTTGCAGACTTTGTCTTTTCTCCAAGTTTTATCATACTGACGGATTTATCCCAAATCTACATAATATAAATAATAAGGAGAAAACAATGAAGAGAAAATTAATAGCCTCTCTTAAGCTCGCTAGTGGAGCGCTTGCTGTATCCCTCATGCTTGCAAGCAATACCCTTTATGCACAAGATAATGAATTAACTTCTGTGCAAGATGATGAGCAAGCCTCAAATAAAGTCGCGAAACCAAGTGTACCGTTTGTCAATATTACGCCATATATTGTTGGTGGTAACCCTGCAACACAGGGCGATCGTACCTATCAAGTATCTTTAGGTAATGGTGGATGTGGTGGTACTATTATTGCCGATCAATGGATTTTAACTGCAGCTCACTGTGTATCTAACAGCTGGCCAAATAGCGTGCGTGTTGGTGTATATCGTTTGAGCTCTAATGAAGGTGAAACACACAATGTTGTTGAAAAAATTGTTCATGAGAACTTCAATAGTGTTGGTGGTGGTTACGATGTTGCTTTGTTAAAAGTTAGTGGAACAATCAATAGTAGTTATGTTCGAGCTAAACTACCAACTGCAGAAGTTATTCAAGCCGCAGGCTCTCCAGGTGATATGTTAACCGTCTCTGGTTGGGGAGCTTTATCTGAAGGTGGTGGAAGTCCTGATGTATTATATGAAGTAGACGTGCCTGTAGTGTCTAATGCAACTTGTAATCAACCAGAAGCCTATAATGGCAGAATTAATAATACAATGATGTGTGCGGGTTATCAGCAAGGTGGTAAAGATGCTTGCCAGGGAGACAGCGGCGGCCCGATTGTAGCTGCTTATCAAAATGAAATTTATAGTATTGGTGTGGTAAGTTGGGGAGACGGTTGTGCTCGACGCAATAAATATGGTGTATATGCAGATACCTACAAATTTGTGAATTGGATTAACGATAAAATTGGTGGTACTACACCTCCTCCTGGTGGTGATCTTGAAAATGGTGTACCAAAAACAGGATTAAGTGCAACTCGTGGAAATTCATTAAATTATACTTTTGAAGTACCTGCTGGCGCTTCTAATATAAACTTTGAAATGAGCGGTGGTTCAGGTGATGCTGATTTGTATGTAAAATTTGGTTCTGCTCCAACAGATTCTAGTTACGACTGTCGTCCGTACAAAAATGGCAATGCTGAGTCTTGTACAGGAACACAATCTGGTGGTACTTACTATGTTCGTTTAAAAGCCTACTCTGCATTTTCAGGGGTTAGTGTTGTTGCAAGTTATAGTGATCCAAATGGTAACGATCCTATTGACAGAACGATTACTGATATTTCTGTTGATCGCTCAAGTTGGACACGTTTCACTCAAGTTGTACCAGCTGGATATTCTTCGCTAACTGCGACTATATCTGGTGGAAGTGGTGATGCTGATTTGTATGTAAGAAGAGGCGCACCTTCAACTTTGTCCAGTTATGATTGCCGTCCTTATAAAAACGGTAACAGTGAAACTTGTAACTTTGAATCGCCTGCAGGTGATACCTGGTACATTGATTTGTATGGTTACAATTCTGCATCAGGAGTTACTTTAAATATTACTGCAAACCCGTAATAGTATTAAAGTAAACTTTGTGAAGATAACCGCTTACATTTGTAAGCGGTTTTTTCATAGAAAAAATAAATTGTGGTGCTTGTGTTTATTTGATGAATAAATATTATAATGGGATATATTTATTTTGATTAAGGATAATAAATGAAAGAGGTACTACTATATTTGGGCGCATTGATGAGCGTTATAACCTTTGCTGTACACACATTTATTGGTGGGCCTGTAGTCGCAAAGCCATTACTAGCAAATAAAAACTTGCCTACAGCTTCTAAATGGCTCAACTATTATTGTTGGCACAATACAACCCTACTATTGCTATTTTTCGCGTCAGGCTTTGTATATGTTATTTTTTCTCCTCATCAGATTATTCTTGTCTACTTTATTGCTTTACTTGCCTCAGCATTATCTATTTTAAGCGCTATAGTCGCAATTAAAGGAAAAATAAATCCATTTCGTTTTCCCTCAACATCGTTATTTGCGAGTATCGCCTTTATTGGTGGTTTGATTTTTTCGCTTTGATATTACCACATCATTTAATTGGGAAAGTTTTCCTTCAATATCGGTCATTTTTTCATGAGTTTTTAAATCTAAGTTTAATTTACCATCCATAACTTGGATTAAAGGCTTAATACTATTTTCAAAAGTGTCAGCAATTACTCTTAATAATTTTTCAATACCTGGAACGGGTTGATTAATTACCTCAACATTAGGTGGTTGAGAACTCTTTAAACTTTGGGTAAATGAATCAAGCCTATTAGCGAGAATATTTACTGCAGCCTCACTGGAACTAATTTCTTTTTCATTATTTTTATGCTCAACTTTACTATTAAAAGTTGAGCTGAGTTTAGATATCTGGTTAACAAGATCATTAAGTTGTAACACTATTTTATCACCAGCATTACTATCATCTCCGCCAATAGACAAATTGCGTTTGAAATCTTGTTTAATCGCATTCCAGCGCTTTTTTTGTTCATCGTTTAAATTATTTCGTAGATCACCTAACTTTAAAAGGTTTTCTTCAGCACCGGTTGTGAGTAACTGGGATTCACCTTGATAATGATCATCAATCATTTTCTCAAGCTCATCATCAGTCATTACCGCAGAAATTTTCTCTGCCATTTTATTCATGTTGCGGTAAGAGCCTTGGAGCTTAAATGGTGGTTCCTCGCGGTATTTATCATCTTGTGCGCTTGATAAGATATATTGTTGATTTATTTTGGAAACGGTTTTTTGAATTTTAAACAACTTTTTAAATACATTCGTCATCTCATTAATTTCAGCTCCGCTATATTGATGACTTAGATCGGTTGTAGCAGTAGAGCCACCTTTAGCCATATCAATAAGTTTGTAAATATCGCTCATTTCACGGGTAGCCAGCGGCGCAAGTATCGCATTTGATGTTAGCGAGTTTTCAACGTAGCTTAACTCAAAAACTTCTTCCTGCCCTGATAACATATCACCTAGATTGTATATGTCTGCACGATTCGCGAGCATATCTGGAATTCGAAATAACTCTCCCGATTCAGTGTAAGGGTTACCAGCCATAACCACACAGAATTTTTTACCGCGCATATCATACGTTTTAGCATTACCGTTCCAAATACCTTCAATACGTCGGGTTCCATCACACAGAGAAATAAATTTTTGTAAAAATTCAGGGTTAGTGTGTTGAATGTCATCTAAATACAACATGACATTATTTCCCATTTCGAGTGCTAAATTAAGTTTTTCAAGTTCTTGTCTGGTCGCACTATTCTTAGCTTGACTTGGATCAATTGACGTAATATCGTGTCCGATAGATGGACAATTTATTTTCATAAAGATTAGTCCCAGACGACTTGCAACATATTCCATCAGTGTTGTTTTTCCATAGCCGGGAGGAGAAATCATGAGCAACAGCCCCATTAGGTCTGTTCTTTTGTTATCACCAACAGTGCCCATTTGCTTCGCCAGATTATCGCCAATCACTGGTAGATAAGCCTCATTAATTAACTTGTTTCTTACAAATGAAGTCAATGGTTTTGGAATAAAGTCTTCAACTCTTAGTTTTTTACGTTGAATTTCGACTTGTTGCTGACGAATTTCGTGATATCGGTGATACCGGGGAACAACTACATTTGCATGATGAGCTAAACGCTGTAAAAATTCATCTAATGTCAAAGTCATCGATTGATTTTTAATGCGCTTATGTTGACCAATAAGGTCATCAACTTTAAAACTTAAGTCTACTTGATGAACATGCCTGTCTAAGCGATTTTCTGCATTAAGCAGTGCCACTGCTTCAGGTATATAGTTTGCTAAAGTTGTATTTTGAGAAAATTGATTAAATCCAGTAAGCCATTGGTAAGTTAAATGCCAGCGCTTACCGATTTGTCCACTTAAACTATCAAGTGCTTTTTGATAATTTTGCCATGCATCGTTAGTTTCCAAATGAAGCTTAAATGACTTAACGAGTTCATCGGCATATTTAGAAACAGCAAAACGAATATTAGTTTGACCAATTTCCATAATTAAATAATCGGCAGCACTGGTTAGTAAATTTTTATCGAAAGATAAATTTTCTGCTTCTAACATGACTTTAAATGCAAGAGATATCTCTTGACCAAACTGCTCTTTAGCTGAATGTGTACTAAATAGTTCACTCATTCTGAGCGCATTTTGTGCACGCTGTGGCCAAAGTTTTTGTTCTGCTTTATTCTGATTGTTTACCCAGTAAATTGTTGCAATAGCCCTAGCCTCTGGTGTAAAACGTAAACTTCCGGCAGCATTAAAGTTTGTTAGAATAGGTTTTAATATTTTAATCGCATCATAATCATGTACACCCTTGTCATAACCTTCTTTATATTTTGGTGCAATAAAATCTTTTACTAAGGTTTG